>JBJXFK010000247.1:0-20508 GCA_046155505.1 Phycisphaerae bacterium | reverse complement strand
CGTTTCGGGTAGTCGTGCCGCGGGTTGTCGAACACGGCCCGCGTCGCGCTCACCTCGGACAGCACGAACTCGGTCGGCGTTTTGCCGCCCGGCTGAGCGATGTAGACCAGCCCGCCGTCGCGCTCGATGATGCGCAGGTACTCGAACGCGACCATCTTGCCGCTCTTGTTGACCGTGCGTGATACCGAAAGCATCGCGCCGCCCAGCGGTGGGCTCCAGCGCTCCTCGACCGACGACCCCGTGTCACTCTTGGTTCCGACCCACGCGCCGGCGAGCCATGTCAGGTCGCCGATCGCGGCCTTGGCCGGTGTCGGCAGCGCGATGTCTTGCGGAAGGCGGTAGAGCCCGACCGCTTCCGGTCCTCGGGCCGGCTCGGACACCACGCGCACGAGCAGTCCGTCGGCCGTCATGCGGAAGCTCCGCCGGATCGAATGGATCGCCCCGTCGGGCGCGTTGTCCGAAGCGCGCACGAACTCGACTTTGTACTCAAACGTGCCGTCCTTCCACTCGCCGCGGTAACGCGAGGTCGTTTTCGGCTCTTTTACTTCCGTAATCGAGCCGTCGAGCGCGATGCGAACATCCTTGTGCCCAGAGCCGTGGCCGTTCAGAACGACCGCGCCCTCCTCGACGCGCATCAGAAATTTCGACGCCATCGGCGGCCCCAATTGCTCGAGTTCGCGGCCCTCGGTGCGGTCCTCGACGTAGATCCACTCGCCGTCGAGCGCGCGCACGCTTTCGGGCTGCGTCGAGGGTGCGCTCGCAGGTTGCGTCGAACTCGTGGCTGTCGCTTGCGCCCAAGACGTGCTCGATGTGAGCGCCGCGCCGAGGGTTGCGAGAAGTACGACCGCTGTTGCCGGCCAAATGCGTAGCTGCATTGCGGAGTCTCCTGTCGAGTCGCGAGGTGCGCGAAGGATGCACCTGCGTTGCGGCGAACTCGAATCGCGCGCGGCCGCCTGCCTGGTGGCGCAACATACCAGTCGAACGGTGCGCACGGAAGCTGCTGGGCGAGCGGGAACTCACGCTTCAACGTACACGTTGGTCGCTCTGTGCCGAAAAACGGGTGTCCGACCGGCACCGAAGCCGTCTATTTCCGCGGAAACTCGCTCGGCGTCATGCCGCGCCGCACGCACGAGCGCGTAAAACAGGAATCGCACGACTGGCGCGGTTCGCGGTCGAGGGCCAATTCCACGGCAAGACGCCGCGGTTCCCAATCACGAGTTCCCGCGCGGCGACGGACCGCGGGCCGGCGGCGGGGCCGACGCGCGGTCTGGATGATCGTGGCGTGAGGAAGTACCCGAATTCGGTCGCCGCGCTATTTGCTCGCGTCAATCATCGTCACGAACGCTGGCATACCGCCCTTCACCTGCACCATCACCAGCGGCTTCACCGCGTTGCGCTCTTCATCGATCGTGATCGATCCGGTGACGCCTTTGAAGTCTTTGGTCGTGTTGATCGACGCGGCGAGATCCTTGCCGCCCAGCGACTTCGATCGGCCGATCGCGTCGGCGAGCAGCTTGGCTACGTCATAGCCGAGTGCCGCGAGTGCGTCAGGCACTTCGCCGTGCTTGGCCTTGTACTTTTTGACGAACTCGGTGACCTCGGGCGAGTTCTGATCCGGGGCGTAGTGATTGCAGAAGTACGCGCCTTCAACCGCCGCTCCGCCGATCTTACCGAGTTCGACCGAATCCCAGCCGTCGCCGCCGATGAGCGCCGCGGTGACTCCGGCCTTGCGCATCTGGATCGCGATGTTCGCGGCATCGTTGTAATAACCCGGAATAAAGATCGCGTCTGGCTTGCTGTTGCGGATCGCGCCGATCTGCGCCGACCAATCCGAATCGCCGTCGCCGTAGCTTTGCTCGGCGGTCACTTTGCCGCCCATTTTGGTGAACGCCTTTTTGAATTCATCGGACAAGCCCTTTGAGTAGGCCTGCTGTCGGTTGAACAGCACGGCCGCGTTCTTCACCTTCAAGTGTTCGAACGCGAACCTCGCCGCCGCCTTTCCTTGCAAGTCATCCGTGTAGCAAATGCGCGAGATGAACTCGCCGATCTCGGTGACTGCCGGGTTGGTCGAGCTGGGTGTGATCATCGGCACGCTATAGCGCTGCGCAATCTGCCCGCCAGCGATGGATCGGCTGCTGGCGACTTCGCCGAGGATGGCGACCACCTTGTCCTGCGTGATCAGTCGCGTGACGACCGTCGCGGCTTCCTGCGCCTTGCCCTGATTGTCGTAGGTGATCAGCTTGAGCTGGCGACCCTTGATGCCGCCGGCGGCGTTGATTTCTTCGACGGCGAGCTTGATGCCGTTGTCGGTCGAGACGCCGAAGGTGGCTTCGGAGCCGGTCATGGAGGCGTAGTGGCCGATGACGATGGGGCCGGTGTCCTGGGCGTTTGCGATCGCCGTGATCCCGACGGCGACGGTGATGCACGAGATCATCCACTTCACGGATTTGAACATCGCGGGAATTCTCCTGTGTTCGCGGCGCGGGTGCGGCGCTATACGCTCGGACACGCTTGCGACTTTGTGGTTGACGGAATCGAGCGTTGTGCCGCGAAGCGTAGCGCCGCACGCGTCCTCTTACAAGTGCGAGTGAGCTGCGCGAGCGGGATTCTCGTCTGATAACAGTTAGTGCGCGAGCTCGCGGAGTTTGGGGTTACCGGGGCTGCTCGGTGTCCGCGGCCAGATTCCAGCATGCGCGCCTCTGGATCGAAATCCGTGAATTTCTGGTTGACACTCGCGCAGTATTGTGCTAGCATTGGGAATTGTACAGGGAGGGGTCAGGACTGAGCGCAATGCGTGCGATGGTTTCGATTGAGCTTCCTCGCATCGCTACGCTTTGTGCCAAAATCACCTCTCAATTTGCGTTGCTCACGCTGTCTTGATAAATGTCGAGCCCGCCAACGGGCGTTTATTGGCCTGCACAGGTCTAATCGTCGCCGGGCACGTCGGACATAGCGATTGTCTCTTTTTGTTGCCGTAATCGGCTAGTTCTTGGAGTGTACAGCTCCGGTTTGCGGCTTTACAGGCGGATTCGCCGGCCGCGTTTTATCCCTTACGAGGAGGAGTCAGCATGAAACGGGTTCTCGCTTTGGCAGGTATGCTCGTCGCCGTAAGCGCGGCGAACGCATCGATTCAGATCATGGCTTCGACAGGCACGTTCATGGACATTTCGACTACCGGCACATCGGTCGGCTCGATCAGTGACGACAGCGAAAACGTTATCACCGGTGCGGCGCTCAACGCCGCGGGTTGGGCTGGCAACGGTCTGCTCGCCGGTGGAAGGAGCATTCGCGTCGGCAACAACGGCGCCGTGCTTTGGGGCAACTCGGTCGCCGATACGTTCACTAGCGCAACCCAAATCGGTTGGGCGAATCCGAATGCGACCAACACCGGTGCCACGAGCATGACAACCATGACCGCGGACGATGGCTCCATCGAAGGCAACGGTGGCATTGGTGGGCGGCAGATGATCGCCCCGCTGTGGGACGATAACTTCCCGGGTTCGGGAGCGAGCACGCGCTGGCGAGTGATGGCTGGCAACCTGATTATTCAGTGGACCAACCAGGATCACTTCAACGCCCAGGGAACCGGCACCATCACCTATCAGATGAAGGTTTTCGGCGGCGTCCCGATCGCGGGCGGCCAGACACTCGTTGAGTTTGTGTACAACGATACGTCGTACTCCGCAAATCAGTATCAGAACGACGGCGGTAGCGCTTGCATCGGCTACAAGAACTGGGGCATCAACGCGCTCGCAAACGACGTCGAATACGGCATTTGCGGCGGTGCCGGTCAGACGACGACCGACCCGGCCTTCAACGGCACCAACATGCAGCCGAAGGTCAGCGGAATCGTCTCCGGTGGGAACCCCGCGTTGACCCACGCGGTCAAGATCATTCCGGAACCGGCATCGATCGCACTGCTCGCGCTCGGTGGCTTGGCCTTGCTGCGTCGTCGCGCCTAATTGCTCGCGTCGATCTGTCTAGAGCAGTTCGAATTTGAGCCGCAAGAGTTGAGAGACTCTTGCGGCTCGAATTGTCTTTTGGTGATCGCGTTCGGGCGTCCGGCCCGAGATGCGCGAGCGGCGCGTAGGAGGCGACTCCTGTCGCCGATTTTTCTCTCAATCTTGCGCTCGGACCGAAGACGTATCGCCCAAGGGCAACGCGCTTCTGCAGTCCGATGTTCCGGGATGCTGCCACGGAATTTGGCGTAGAGCGCAATCGTCGCCTCAATCCGGGCCCGACGCTTTCCCACGAAACCATCCCGCGCATCGAACGTGTCCGTTCGTTTTCAATGGACATGCGTCGACGAGCCGTCCTCTGGTTCGTTGTCGCATGCAGGCGGCAGACCGCTTCCGAAACAACAGCGCTTCTTTCTGGGTTCGCTGCCTGTGCTTCTGCGGCCACTGTCGAGATATTCCGAACCGGGTCGGTTCGCTGAAGCCGCCGAGGCGGAGCCGAAGGCGCTTTCATCTGCCCACGTCTTTCCTGCCGCGCATGACTGCCTCGGGCGCGCCCGGCTTGCGCCTGGCATGGTTCTTATCATGCGTTTCAATCGATTGAGACGGCGGTCGGCATGTCGCCGGGATATGCTCCGGCCCACAGGCAACTCGCGGAAATCTACCGCTCGCGGGGTGACGGCGTGAACGCACTGAAGCACGACCGGATGGCGGACGGCCACGCGCCGCAAGCGCCCGACACGCCGTTTGGGTAGAACCAGACGCGAATCCGTCACGCAGCAACGCTACGTTTCGCGTAGTCGCGCCCAAGAGAGCTTGTTATACTGATCTGGACCGCCCGAACGAGCCTGAGTTGCTTCGTTGCGATGAACCGGGTGGATCGCTTTGAAGGAGAACGCGCCGTGCGCTATTCGATCACGCTTTTGCTCGCGCTCGGAATAATGGTGTTCGGAAGCGCCACGGCGCTGGCCCAGGAAAAAGCCAAAGTCGGCGAGTGGGCACCCGACTTCTCCGCCGAAGACTGGATCAACGTCGACAGCGAGACCGAGGTGCCCTCGCTCATTCGCTATCGCGGTCTGGTCGTGGTCGTGTTCTACTGGACCTCGTGGCACGACGGTGGCAAGTTCATCCTGCCGTTTGTGAATCTCGTCGCGAATCAGGATTGGGGCACCGCCGCGGGTGTAGTCATGGTCGGACTGACCGACGCGGACCAGCGTTCGACGATGTCTCTGTTGCAAGAGCAGAAGATTCTGTTCCCGGTCGGCACCGGATCAAAATCGGCCAAGGAACATTACGGCTTCGAGGATAGCTGGGGCGTGGTGATCGTCGATACGACCGGCAAGATCGCGTTCAAGGGCGCACCGTCGGCGGTCGACAGTTGGGCGCAGCAGATTCAGCAGATTCTCGTCAAGGCCCCGCCGTTTCGCACGCACCCTAGCGAAGCCAAACGCGTCGTTCATGTGCTGGGCGATCTGCGCAAGACGATCGGTAAGCGCGATTACCGACGTGTGTTCGCGCAGCTCGTCGACGCCTACACGCGCGCGGTGCTGGGTGACAAGTTGAAGACGGAAGTGATTCAGTTCGGCGACCTCATCGAGCAAGAGGCGTACTTGAAGCTGCGTGAGGCGCAGTTGCTGATGGAGCAGGGCAAATTCACCGAGGCGGCGACGCTGGCGCGACAGGCGCAGCGACACTCGCGTGGGCTCAGCCCGTCTATCGACGCGCGAAAATGGATCGAGGCAACGGAAAAAGAGAGCGACGGGTTCAAGGAAGCGCTCGGCCAGTACAAGAGCGAGGAGACGGCGTTCAAACTGGTCGGTGCCGGTCGCACCGATCTCGAAAGCCGCCGCGTGGGCGAAGCGGAAGAGAAGTTCAGCAAGGCGATCACCGAATATCCGAAGTCCGAAGCGGCTAAGATGGCCCAGTCGTACATCGACCGGATGAAGGCGATGCCGGCGATCTGGACCGAGGTGCTGAACTATCGGGCCAAGAACGACTGCACGGCGTGGAAGCAGCAAGCGCTAACGCTGGAAAAGCAGAAAAAGTTCAAGGAAGCCGAGGACTTCTGGCGTCGCATTTTGTCGACGCACCCCGGCACGACCTACGCCGAAGAGGCCAAGGAAGCGCTGAAAAAGCTGCCGAAGTAACGACGCGCGCTGTTCGAATTTACTGACGCCGCCGGCCGCGAAAACTGCGCAGCCGGCGGCGTCGCGTTTTGCCGCGCGGCGCGAGTGACGTAGAATCGTGAGAATGAGACCCATGCGGTTGTGGAGAGCGCGGTGACCACCAAGGATCCATACAACATCCTTGGCGTTGCGCGCGGCGCGTCGGCGGACGACATCAAACGCGCCTACCGCAAGCTGGCCAAGCAGCACCATCCCGATCGCAACCCAGGCGACGAATCGGCCGAGCGCAAGTTCAAAGAGATTCAGGCCGCGTATGAAGTCGTCGGCGACCCCGAGCGGCGCACGCAGTATGACCGCTTCGGCGCGGGCGGACCGCCGCCGCAGTATCAACAGTGGGGCGGAGCGCAGGGACGCAGCCCGTTCGGGCAGGACGTGCAATTCAACTTCAACGGGATGGGCGACCTGAGCGACATATTCGAGCAGTTTTTCAATCGCGGCGGCGGCGGCGCACGCAGCCGAACGGCGCGGCGCGGCGGAGCGAGCCATCGCCAGCCGCCGACACCCCCTCCGCAACCCACGACGCCAATCGAGCATGAGCTCACGATCAGTTTTTCCGAAGCCGTGCGCGGCGCGACGCGGAGGATCGACCTGCGACGCAGCGACGGACAACTCGTCCGCCTCGACGTCAAGATTCCAGCGGGCATCGATGACGGCCAGTCGATCCGTGTCACGTCGCGCGGCCAGCCGCAGCTCGAAGGCGTCGGCGACGTGCTGATTCGATGCCGCGTCGCGCCGCATCCGCACTTTCGGCGCGAGGGGCTGGATCTGGTGCTTGATCTGCCGATCAGCGTGCCCGAGGCGATCCTGGGAGCGCGGGTCGACATCCCGACACTCGACGGCGAAATGCGACTGACCGTGCCGGCGGGCGCGACGAGCGGCATGAGGCTGCGGCTGCGCGGAAAGGGAATTCGCAACGCGCGCGGCGACGCGGGCGATCTGTATGCGAGCCTGCGCGTGATGACGCCGCGCGAGGTGAGCGACGAATTGCGTGCGGCGGTGACCGAGCATGCGGCGGCGTTTGGGGGCAGTCCGCGCGACGGGCTGGCGTGGACGATCTAGTGCAAATGGACAGCGATTCCAAATCAGCGAAACTTGCCGGACGACTCGCGGTGCTCGCGATCCTGCTGGCGACATTTGCAGCGATCGCGCTGTTGGTCTATGTGCGCATGACCATGCACGACAAATTGCACGAAGGCGATCGGCAGCGAGCGGCGGTCGCGACCAGCGCGGCGATCGCGGACGGCGAGAGCGAGGCCAAGGCTCGCGCGCTGGTATCGTCGCTGGTGTACTCGTTTCTGGCGTTCCTGGTATTTCTGGTCGGGTCGTTCGTCATGATCCGATTCGGTCGCATGGCACTGGCACGCTCGTCAAATCGCGCGGCGACGCCGTATGTCGATGCGTGGGCGCAGGGGCGGGTGACAGACGAGCAGATCGCGGAGGCGACACGTGAGTCGGATGAGCAGCGACCGGATGGCGACAAGCCCGCCGCGTGATCGCGATGCGCGAGACGGCGAGTCGGCGAAGAGCGAGCACGCCGGCCGCGGACAGGCCGAGCGCGTGTTCGTGCTCGCGATCGTCGGCGCGGTGCTGGCGGCACTGGTCATCGTCGGGTTGACGCTAATCGTCAGTGGGCGATTGCATCGACTGACGGAAATAGCTCGCGCACAGACGGACGCGGTCGAGGCGCTGCAACAGCGGATTGCGGCGATCGAGCGGCAGCGCGCCGCGCCATCCGCCGCGGCTCCCGTTGCGCCTGCGTCGTCCGCCACGTCGCGCCCGACGACGCAGGCGATGCTGCGCGAATTGGCCGTGCGGCAGGCTGAATTGCTGGCGCGGCTCGAACGGCATTTGACGATTGACGCGGACGGCGAGCCGGTGCTCGCCGATCCGACGGCGGCGCGGCGCGCACGCGATGAGTTGCTGGCGCTCGTGCGACCGACGGACGCGCCGCCGCCGATGGTGGTCGCGCTGGCGAGCGTGTCGGCACTGCTTGGCGATGACGATTTGGCGCGGGACTTGATCGCCGTGGCGGCGGAGCGGCGCGCACCGATCGGGCCGGCGGTCATGCTGGCGGCGTCGCGCGCCGTCGCGGCAGGCGAGCTGGATTGGGCGCAGGAATTCGCCGATCGATTGGCAGGTAGTGCGGCAGATGCGACGACGTACAAGTTGCTGTGCGCCGAGATCGCGGCGGCGCGGGGCGACGTGGTGGAGGTCGATGCGCAGCTTGTCGCGCTGCGCGATGTAGCGGATTCGCTTCGCATGAGGCTGCGCGTGGCGAAGCTGTTGATTGAGCGCGAGCAGTTTGGCCAGGCGGAGCGGGTGCTTCACGACGAGAGTGCGGCGAATCTGCGCCGATCGCCAGTCGCGCGACGGCTGAGCGCGATTTTGCTCGCAGCGCGCGGCAATCCGGATGAAGCGCTAGCGGCGATTGATGCGCTGCTTGATGAATCGCCCGATGATTCGTCGCTACGCGTCTGGCGCGGTGCGGCGCTGGTTCGCGGTCGGCAATTCGCATCGGCGCGCGCGGCGCTCGGCAGCGTGCCAGTGAGCGGCGAGGCGACGACTGCGACATATTGGCGCGTGCGAATCGAAATCGACAGCGGCGATGCGACGGCCGCGCGACGATTGCTGGACCAAGCGCCCGAGAGCGCCGCGATTCTGGAATTGCGAGCGCGGCTGTCGCTCGAAGCGTCGCCGAGCGACGAACGGGCTGCACGGGCTGCGATTGCTGAGGCGATCACGGCGCTGGAGCGAGCGACGCAGGTCGATAGTGGTCGTGGGTCGGCGCACTTGCTGCTCGCGATCGCGTATGCGAAGGTTGATCGCGCTGAAGAAGCTCGCCGCAGTGTGAAGCGCGCGGTCGAGATTGATCCGGCATGGCTGGATGCGGCGCTGGCGGCCGAGGTCATCACGCGAGTTGTTTCGCCGGCGCAGCTTCGGGAGTGGGCCGGCGCTTAGTGCCCGCCGTGGCCGTCGTCTTTCTTCTTGTCGCCTTTTTTCGCATCTTTTTTTGCTGGCTTCTTCTCGGGTTTCTTCTTTTCCTTGCTGCCATGCGCGGCGTCTTTGGCTCCGTGCCCGTCGTCCTTCTTGCCGTGTCCGTCGTCTTTCTTGTCGGGCTTTTTCTTCTCGTCTTTTTTGGCGGGCTTGTCGCCGTGGCCGCCGCCGTGGGCGTCTGGTTTGGCGTGCGCGTCTTTCTTTTCGGGCTTCTTTTCAGGCTTGCCGTGTGCGTCGGGCTTTGCGTGTGCGTCGGGTTTGCCGTGGGCGTCCGGCTTTCCGTGTGCGTCGGGTTTTGCGCCGTGAGCATCGGCCTTCTTGTCGGGTTTCTTTTCGCCGTGCGCGTCTTTCGCGTCGCCGTGACCAGCGTCGGCACCGGCATCGGCGTGTTCGGCGTGCGCGGCGGCAGCGAGGGCAGCGCGCCGGTCGGCGAGGAAGGTCATTGCGTCGCGATAGGGCAGCACGATCGGCAACAGCATCGCCGACGCGGCGGAGACGGTGATCGTGACCAGCGCGACCGCGCCGAAGAGCTTGCGCAGACGCGGCGGCAGGAACGTCACGGGAGCAGCGGCGACTTCGAGCGACGCATCGAGCAGACGAACGCCGCGACGGAAAATCGAAACGTGCGGCATCGCGCCGGTGATGTCATCGAGAGCCATCGACTTGGTCGGCGGAGATGCCGCCGACTTGGCGGTCGATTTCGCGCCGGCGGCAGCGGGCTTGGCGTCGCCCTTCTTGCCCATCTTGAACTTCAGGCCTTTGGGTGCGGATTCCGCGGGTTTGTCGCCGTCCGCAGATTCATCGGTGGGCGTCTCGGCGGCGGCTGGTGCGGGTGCAGGCGCGGGCGCAGTGCCCATGCTTTCGATCTCAGCCATCGCGGAGAACAGCTCATCTTCGAGCGAGAGCATGGCCTCGTCAGATGCGGCGGCGGTCGTGGATTTGGATTCGGCGACAGACACGGAATCCCCTTCGAGCATCTGTCGACGCCTGTGCGTCGAACGTGCGGCGCGCGATCGGCAGCTCTTGAAGTGTGCGATATTTGAAGCGGTGCGCGGCGGAACTTGGCCGCTTCTAGTGGGGGCGTTATGGGACGAGAGGGGCGTCGTGGTGGTCAAGTTGGTGTTGCCGCGTGACATTTTGTTGACTATCTGGAGCGAATGGCGTGGAATTGAGAAAATTATGGGACGATCGCCGCATCGGACGTGCGTTTGAATGATGTGCGGTGGGGAGACCGCTCGGAGTTGGTCGAGATGAGCCGGACCGATGGCCATGCGTGGAGGTTAGGCAGCGCGGGGGGAATTTAGCCACCGAGGTCACAGAGAGCTCAGAGAATGGAGTAAGAGAAAAGATATTGATGCGGATTTCGCGGATTCTCTCCATGCGCGAGCGCTGACCGGGGTTCAAGAATCGGGTTCTGGGGAGGTTTCGTGCGAGTTGACTTCCGGTTGCGTATGTGCCATACTCAGTTTGATTGATGTGCCAAACAGCCGACTAGCTGGCTTGCGTTTGGCTGGTACCTGACTCGGAGTCGCATCGATGTCGCTTGCCACCATGCCTGTTGCCACGCCTTGCCGTGTTTCGTCGGTTCGGGGCGATGACCAGCTTTCGTGCCGGCTGATGGAAATGGGCCTGATCGATGGGGCCGAGGTTGAGGTGGTCGGGCACGCACCGATGGGCGATCCGCTGCACATTCGCGTGGGCGACTATCGCCTGTCGCTTCGCCGCGAACACGCCGCCTTGGTCGATGTCGCGCGCTGATTCACGCTCACGCAGTTGAGCTTCACGCCCCGAGAACGCCAGCGGGCACGGAGGCCCGATCGCTACGGCGGTGCAACGGTGACCTCGTCTCAACCCGCCGCGAAACATGACCCATCAAACACACGCGGCGGCAAAGCGCGCCCGGTGATCGCCCTCGTCGGCAACCCCAATACAGGCAAAACAACACTCTTCAACGCACTGACCGGCTTTCGGCGACACGTCGCGAATTACCCCGGCGTGACGGTCGAACTGGCCGCCGGTCCGCTGCTGGCTGCTGAGCGAAGCGTCGAACTGCTGGATCTGCCGGGCACGTACAGCCTGGCGGCGATTTCGCCCGACGAAGCTGTGGTGTGCGATGTGCTGGCGGGGCGGCGCGGCGAACATCGTCGGCCCGATGTGATTTTGGCGATCGTGGATGCGTCGAACCTGCCGCGGAATCTCTACCTTGTCAGTCAGGTGCTCGAACTCGGCTTGCCGGTGGTCGTGGCGCTCAACATGGTCGATGTGGCCCGCTCGCGCGGGTTTGCGGTGGACGCGGATGAGCTTTCGCAGCGGCTGGGCGTAGCGGTCGTGCCGATCGTCGCGACGGCGGATCAGACGCTCGGCCCGTTGGTTGATGTGTTGGAAGAAGCGATCGGCGGCAAGGCGGCGGAGTCGAAAGTCGCGTGGCCGGCGGCACTACGAAGCGAAGTTGACGCTCTGCGCCACGCGCAGCCGCAGTTGTCGCCGGGCGATGCAACGCGGGCGATATTGGACGCGAACGGGCCGCTGTCAAAAGAACTTTGCGAAGGCGGACATGCGGCGCTACTCGCGGCGGCGCGCGATCGGTTGCGACCGCAGGGCATCGAGGGGGCGGCGTTTGATGTGCGGACGCGCTATGCATGGGTGGCGCGCGTGCTCGACGGCGTTTTGTCGCGCCCCGAGCGGGCGGTGGTGACGTGGAGCGATCGGCTGGATCGCGTGCTCACGCATCGCATCGGTGGCGGCGTTGTGCTGTTGGCGGTTTTGTTTGTTGTATTTCAGTCGATTTTCACTTGGGCCGGTCCGCTGATGGACTCTGTCGACGGCTCGTTCGCGGCGCTGGGCGGGTGGGTCGGACCGATGTTGCCGGACGGAGCGGTGCGCAGCCTGGTGACGGACGGTCTGATTGGCGGCGTGGGCGGCGTATTGGTGTTCCTGCCGCAGATTTTGATCTTGTTCGCGATGATCGCGGTCTTGGAGGATTGCGGATATCTGGCGCGGTGCGCGTACATGATGGATCGCCTGATGCGGGCGGCGGGGCTGAGCGGGCGGGCGTTCATTCCGATGCTCTCGTCATTCGCGTGTGCGGTGCCGGCGATCATGGGCACGCGCACAATCGCCGACTGGCGCGAACGGTTGGTGACGATCTTGATCGCGCCGTTCATGAGCTGCTCGGCGCGGCTGCCGGTTTATGTGCTGATGATCGCGACATTTGTGCCGCAGCGCGAGTGGCTCGGCGGATGGCTGCATCTGCACGGGCTGGTGATGCTGGCGATGTATATGGTGGGCGTGGTCGTCGCGATTCCGCTGGCGTGGCTGATGAAGAAGACAATTCTGGCGGGCGGCGGGTCGGCGTTCATGCTGGAAATGCCGAGCTACAAGTGGCCGCGACTGAGGACGGTGTGGCACCGCATGTACTTCGCGGGACGGAAATTTGTGGTCAACGCCGGGACGGTGATTCTGGCAATGAATATGGTGATTTGGGCGCTCGGGTATTTTCCGCGGAGCGAGGCAACGGCGTCGCGCATCGCGAGCGAGGCGGCGACGCAGGGTTGGGACGAGGCGCGGGCGGAGCAGGAACTCGCGGGCGCGTATCTGCGTGACAGCTACCTCGGACGCATGGGGCACGCGATCGAGCCGATCGTGCGGCCGATCGGTTGGGATTGGCGGATCGGCATGGCGGTAATCGCGTCGTTTCCGGCGCGCGAGGTGGTGATCGGCACACTGGGCACCATCTACAACCTCGGCGGTGATGCGGACGAGGAGTCGGATTCGCTGCGCGACGCCTTGCGCGAGTCGACGTGGCCGGAGACGGGCAAGCCGGTGTTTACGTTGCCGGTGGCGTTGTCGCTGATGGTGTTTTTCGCGCTGTGTGCGCAGTGCAGCAGCACGCTGGTGGTGATCGGGCGCGAGACGCGGTCGTGGGTGTGGCCGGCGGTTTCGTTTTTCGGGATGACGGCGATCGCGTATGTGGCGGCGTGGGCGACGTTCGTGGTGGCGACGGGGCTCGGGGCGTGAGGCGAGCGGGCGATGGCTTCGCGGAAAAAATCTAACCACAGAGGCACAGAGGCGCAGAGGCGCACAGAGAAAACAGAATACGCAATTCGGTGATCCTCTCAGTGCCTCTGTGCCTCTGTGCTTCTGCGGTCGCTCACTTCGGATGTTTTTGGTGAGACGTTAGCGCGTCGAGGAATGCCCGCCCGTCCCATGCCCGCCGCGCGATGCACAGCCTGAAGAGCGACCGCGGACGTGCCCGACGGGTCAAACTTGCAGCCCTTCAGGCTGCCGAATCAGAGTTTGTGATGGCGCTGACCGGGGGTGTCGATGCGCTCCACGCCCCGGCTAACGACGGTCGAGGCCTTCGGCCTGAGTCACTCGACGCAGTGTGCTTGCTATTGCGGCTGCAACGTCAACTTGGCCCGGCCCGCCGTCGTGCTGATTTCACTGATTCGATAGTTGCGGCGGCCGTTGGGCCAGACGAAGTGGTTGTCGAAGCGGAGCTTTCCGTTCGAGGCGCGCGAGGCACCGTCGTGCCCGCCGGCGTGCGCATCTGTGTGCCCGTCCGCGTGCCCTTCATCGTGCTCGCCGAGGGCTTGTTGCAGGGCCGCTTCGATGCGCGACCAAGGTAGTGGGGCGGCACCAGCGTGCAGCGAATCGACCGTGACGACGACGTGTTCGGCCTCGATTGCCACTTGCCCGACGAACGACGCGACCAGCGAAATACCGCGTTGCGTGACGGTGGCGGCGATACGCACGCGATTGTCGTCGAGGAATTCAACGTACGGCTGCTGGAACGGGGCGAAATCGAGATCGCGGCCGGTGGGCCATTCGTCCTTGGCGGCGATCCAGCGATTGAGCTGCTCGTCGGTGATTTCGAACTCGATCGGCTTGCGGGCGTTCAGGGCGTCGCCGATGCGGTCGCCGAGGGTGACGACGGTGCGTTTGTCGGCTTCGAGTTTGGAATAGTCGATAGCGGCGGGGCGGTACCACTTCGGTTTGTGGGTGAGCATGCAGCCAAACGCGATGAGAGTGACGGTAGTGGTGCACGCGCTGAGCAGGGCGATGCGCAGGAGCGTGCGTTTCCAGGATCGTCGGGCGGGGACGGACGGTTGGGCTGATTGCGGTTTCACGTTTTGCGGCTCCGGGAGGCGGATTGTAGGGTGGGCATCGCCCACCATTCGCATGCGCAGGCGGGTTCGCGTTATTACGCATGGAATGGTGGGCGATGCCCACCCGACGGCTCGCCGATATTGTGTCGTGCCGTTAACCCATTTCATGGCAGTTGGTTATGGAATTGGTCTGCGTTCGATCCGAGATTCGGGGAACTTTTTCTCGGCCAGAGTGGAAATGCCGAATGTTGCCTGCCTAATGTTGGATGTCAATTCGAGGAGGCTTAATAAACGGTCGGGCGGGTCCGGCTGTTCACCTCGGTGCCAATCCTGCAGAGGAGAGGAAGAGATGTTGAAGAAGATTCTTGCTTCGGCTTTTGTTTGTGGCGTTGCCACAGCCGCCTTCGCCCAGTCGATGGCGCTCGTTCAGAACAGCACGGCGGTCACGAGCCTCCAAGGTGGCGACACCTTCGGTCGCGACACGACGCACTTCACGTTCGACATGCAGGGCACGACCGGTGCCGCTGACTGGACCGGCTCGGAAGTTGCGGTCGATGTGGTCGGTACCGGCGCGATCTGGCACTCGGGCGATCAGCGCATTTCGGAAGGCAATCCGCCGAACGATCCGAACGAAACCTGCTACATTCACAACCTGAATTCGCCGGGTCTCGCGTTCAATGCGGCGAACAACGCTCGCAGCGACATGTACGACTCGTTCTTCACGGGTCCTGGCAGCCGCTTCAACGTTGATCCGTCGTTCGCGTCGCCTGGCCTGCCGGCCCCTGATCCGGCCTCCTGCCCGGCCAATCCGCCGATCGTTTCGACGGCCACGCGTCTCCGCGGTCTGAATCCGCAGGGCGTTGAGATTCCTCTCGCGTGGTTCGACGCGGTCAATGCTCCGCTGAACAACACCGTGCTGTCGCGTTTGACCTTCGTGGTTGACGCCGCCAACGCGATCACCGGCACCGAGCCGGGCGCTGGCCGCACGCTGTTCGCGACGATCCGTGGTCGCATCACCAGCGCCACGAATCCGAATGGCAACAACTTCTCGTTCGACATCTACCAGGTTCCGGAGCCCAGCACGATGGCGCTGCTGGCCCTGGGCGGTATCGCGGGTCTGCTCCGCCGCCGCTAAGCCTTGAAGTTTGAACGGGTTTGAATCAAATGAACCGAGTGGGTCCTGCAGCCCACTCGGTTCTTTTGTATCCTCATGGCGAGTTCAATTGCCGCCATGCGGAGGATCGCCTTGCCTGCCCTGAATGCCGACCTACTCGCCGTCGATCTCGACGGCACACTTCTTGGCCCGGACGGCAAAATTCCGCCACGCAATCGAGATGCGCTGCACCGCGCTCATGAAGCCGGGCTGAAGATTGTGCTCTGCACGGGACGCAGCTATTCGGAGACCAGGCCGGTGCTCGATTCGATCGGACTCGATCTGGATGCGACGGTAACGGTCGGCGGTGCGTTGATCACCGACGTGTCGACGGGCGAGACGATTGAGAGTTCGCCGATGTCGCGCGCGTTCGCCGACGAATTGCTGGCGTGGTTTCAGCGGCGGTCGTATACCGTGATGTGGCTGCACGACGGTTCGACCGAGGGGTTCGACGGGTATGTGATCGCGGGTGGAAATCGTCACGCGGCGATCAAGGTTTGGCTCGATTGGTCGCCGTGCACGATGCGCGAGGTGGCGCATCCGCCGACGGATACGCCCGATCCGTTGCGGCTGGCGGTGGTGGATTCGCCGGCGGCGCTGCGTGAGGTGGCCCGCGATCTGGCGGCGGCGTTTGGTGAGCGGCAATCGCACAATCTGATCGACGTGCCGGCGTATCGATTCACCGTGGTCGAGACTTTTGCGGCGAACGTGGACAAGTGGCAGGGCATTTTGAAGCTGTGCCGGCGCTGGGGCATCGACCCGGCCCGGACGGCAGCGATCGGCGATGATGTGAACGATTTGCCAATGCTGCGGCAGGCGGCGATCAGCGCCGCGCCGGCGAGTGCAAAGGCCGAGACGATCGCGGCGGCGCGGTTGACGGTGTGTCATCATGCCGAGGGAGCGGTGGCGGATTTCATTGAGCGGTATGTGATTTCCGCGGGTTGATTGCGCGGGCTTGTTTGGAGCCCGGGATGTGTTTGTTCTGACACGAATTCGATGCGAACTGCCCGCGACTTTACCGCGCGGGATTGGCGCGGTATCCTGCGAAACGCGCTTGGGGCGATGCGTCCGGCTCGGCCCTGCGACGGTGGCGTAGCTCAGTTGGTTCAGAGCGAGGGATTCATAACCCCTAGGTCGGCGGTTCGACTCCGCCCGCCACCACTTTCCCATCTGTTCCGAAAATAACCACTCATGCACGTCCTGGGCCGTCGGCGGCGAGTTGTCGCCGCGATGCGTACGCATTCGCCGGATGCGGAGCGACGATATCAACAGGGGTGCGCCCGAGCCGGCCGCGCCCGGGGGGCAGCCATGCGAACGGTCGTCGTCGTTTTTGCGGTCGCGGTCGTCGGCGTTGCGTTGCTGATCGGCGGATGCCCGGCACCGTCGGCGACCGACTCGAATGCGAACGCCAGTCCCAACGCTAACGTGGCACCAGACGTTGTCGCCAACGAGAACGCAAACGGGACGAGCGTTTTTGTCGGCGACTCGCCAAGCCCAGACCCGAGCGGCGAGACGCCGAGCGGCGGCGCGAATGCGAACTCCAATGGCGGTTCGACGAACGCGAACGCGAATTCGAATGACAACGGCAACGCGAATGTGAACGCCGACAATGCGAATGCCAATCAAAACGTGAACGGCGGCGGCAACGGCAACGCGAATGCAAACGCGAACACAAACGGATCGTCTGCTTCGCCGCTCGCCGGGCGCTGGGCGGCGACGCTTTCGTGTACATCGACGCAGAGCTTGAGCGGCGTGCCGACCGCACCGAATGCGGAAAACGTCGCGATCGAGATCACGTTTGATGTGAACGGACAGCTTGAGTCGCTGACGGTCGTGAACTTCGCCAACGGCGTCGATCAGGTCGCGACGATGACAATCGTCGGCGACACCGACACGTTGACGGCCGACACGGGCGGGCTGGATGCGAACCTGGTCGTGACGTTGCAGCAGGTGAGGTACGACGGCGGCGGTGTGCAGGTAACGGTGGGCATCAACTACACGGGGCAGCAGGGGGCGCTGATTCAGGTCGGCAGCGGGTCGCAGGTGCTCGCGGTATCGCCGAGCGGGGCGGCGCTGGCGTATTCACTGGATGTGACGTACAACGTGAATCAACAGAGCGGTTCGCTGGTGCTGCAAACGGGCGAGGTGATCGAGTGTGACGGGACGTTGAGTCTTGTTCCCTGATCGCCTGCGACGCGGCACGAACGACACGAACGATCAATCGCGAGGATTGCACATGAACTTGCTACGAGTCGGATCGGGTCTGCTGGTGATCGCGGCATTCGCCATGTCGATCGGCGGTTGTCCGGGCAGCAGTGGCGGCGACGGCAACTCGAACGAAAACGCGAACGACAACGGCAGCGGCGGTAGCGGGGCGGCGAGCCTTGCGGGTCGTTGGTCGGGCACGCTCGATTGCGAAATTACGCAGAGTTTGAACGGCACGCCGGGCAGCGCGAATGATGGCGAGCGCGAGGTTGAGATCGAGTTTGACGACGCGGGCGTGTTGGTCGGCGTGACGGTGCTGGGATTTTCGGGAAGTCCCGAGGCGCTGGCCGAAGTGAGTGCGGCGGGCGATGAGGTGACGCTTGACGCGCTGGGCGGCGCGACGAATCCGACGCTGGTAGTGAGCGCGCGTTCGATTTTGTACAGCGACGATTCGGCGCGGATCGTGCTCGATATCGAGTACAGCGGGCAGTCGGGCAACCTGGCTCAGACGGGCAGCGCCGTGCAGACGGTCGATGTGCGGCTCGAAGGCGAGCAGCTTCGCTTCGAGGTTGACGTCGAATATGACGTGACGCAGGTGGCGGGGACAATTTCGTTGGAGACGGGTGAGACGACGGGGTGTGAGACGCTAATTGAGCGGGCGTGAGAAGTGCCTAGTGTCTAGTGTCTAGCGGCTAGTCACTAGTGCAACACGAAAATTCAAAGTGCAAAGTGCAAAGTGCAAAGTTCAAAGTGGAATGCGGACGCTGCGTCCTCCGGTCCATTCTGCACTTTGCACTTTTCACTTTGAACGGTGGGCGTTGCGAGTCGCATTCGCACTGGGCACTAGACACTAGGCACTAGGCACTCTCGTTGCCGGTATGATGTTGGCCGCGTCGAAGGGAATCGACGCGGGTGCGGGACGCGAGGGATTGCGGCATGTCTTGGGCACGCTTCATCATCGGTTCCATCGTGGCGGTGCTGCTGGCGGCGGGGTTCGCCGTGCAGTTCGGTTCGTGGCAGGTCGCACGCCTTACCGCGCGGGTCGATGAGCTCGAACGCGAGAAAAAGCAGCTTGTTGCATATGCCGAACGGCTAAGCGCGAGTCGTCGCGTCGCGCAAGTTGATGTGTTGCGCCAGGCGCCGGACGAGACCGGCACGCCCGTGACCACGTTGCAATGGCAGGAGATCGGTGCGGACGGCGTGCGCGGCATCGTGAAGGAAATCTCGGTGCGCGGCGAACAGGTGTACTTCGAGGCGATGGTGCTGAAGTTTGAACATCGCCTGGTCGCGGAGAGCGGCGACACGGATCGCCCGGTGGTCAGCTTGGCGCTGTTTCGGCGGATTTTTGGCGATCGGCAGCCGCCCGAGAGTGGAATCGCAATCGATCGAGGGGCACGACCGACGACCACGCCGACGGCGACCGCGGACGAGCAGGCGAAACTGTGGTCGCGGTTCTGGGAATTGGCCGACGCTCCGCGCGAGGCGGCGAAATACGGCATTCGCATCGCTCAACTCGAAGCACCCAGCGCGCGGATGCGCCCGGGGGAGATCTGGGAAGTGACGCTCGACAACGCGGGCGGCGTGAATTTGAAGAAGTTGGGCGTGCGCTGAATGCAGATGGCGGAATGACGGCGGCGCGGACGCGCTTCACCCCCGGCTAACGACTTACGAGGCCTTCGGCCTGAATTCTCGCGCAAGAACGAGTTTCGGCACGTCAACAAAGTGTCGGTAACCGCCAGGTGCGAGGGCGGGGTTTCGCGCGCCGTCGGAAAAATCCCTGCTTGCGCGCGCGGTTCGGCTTGGGCGCGCCTCGCGAGCCGCCGTCGGCCACAGAGAACCGAGCGCTACGTGGCTCTTGTGGCTGAGGCGTGTACCAAGATTGCCGTCGGCTCTTCGCTGTGCCCATTGCGGCGCGTCGTGCAAGCCGCGAAGCCCGCGTTAGGATGCGCCCCTTCGATTCGAAAGGGGCCACATGCTGCTCGCTTCATTCAGTGCCCAGTTTACGCTGGTCGATTGGCTCGTCGTCGTCGCGTATCTCGCGATTACGACCTGGATCGGCGCAGCGATGGCCGGCCGACAGCAGACCATTCGCGACTTTTTCCTCGGCGGGCGCAAGCTGCCGTGGTACGCGGTCAGCGGATCGATCATCGCCACCGAGATCAGTGCGCTCACGTTTGTCAGCGTGCCGTTCCTGGTCTTCAAAGACGGCGGCAATTTCACCTATTTGCAGCTCGGCGTGTTCGGGTCGCTGCTGGCCCGCGTCGTCGTGGCGTATTGGCTGGTGCCCGCCTACTACCAGCGCGAAATTTACAGCCCGTACGACTACATGCAGAACCAACTCGGCGGCAACGTGCGCAGCATGATCACCGTGCTGTTCATGATCGGCTCGATGCTCGGGCAATCGGCGCGCATTTACCTGACCGGCGAAGTGCTGCTGGTCGTGATGGCCGATCAGCTTCACTATCTGGCGAGCATCTCGGGCATCGACGCTCTGGCGTGGGCGATCTTCATCATGACCGCCATCTCGCTGGTCTGGACGCTGCTCGGCGGCATGACCACCGTCATATGGACCGACGTGCTGCTGTTTCTCGCGTTTGTGATCGGCGCGTTCGTGCTGCTCGGCGTGATCATCGCCAATCTCGACGGCGGCGTGGCTGAGATGGTGCGCGTCGGCCTCGCCGCGCCGAACGCCGGCCCGCATGGGAAGTTCACGTTCTTCAATTTCTCCAGCGATATCACAAGCGATCTGACGATCTGGGCGGCGGTGATCGCGAGTACGTGGGGCGGCGTCGGCAGCTACGGCATCGACCAGTTGCTCGTGCAGCGCATGTTCTGTTGCCGCAATGTGCGCGAGGCGCGCTGGGCGATCGTGAGCAGTGCGGCGAGTCAACTCGTGACAATCACCG
>JBJXFK010000068.1:0-4766 GCA_046155505.1 Phycisphaerae bacterium | reverse complement strand
TCTGACGATGGTCTTTCTCAGCCGCGGCATCGGTGTGTCGGCGGGTTGTCATGTCGCGTACAACGTGATTACGCTCCTTATGAGTCGATGACGCCCGACCGTGTTCGGCCTGAGCGGCTCGGCGCCCGGTTTCGTGTCATGCTGAAACAGCACAACGCGTCGATCACGATTTGGGGAAGAGCAAGCCGTACGGGAGGGGCTTTGTTCGTTCGCAGGAAAATCCCTTGCTCACGCGTGGGTCTCGGCTTGACGCCCGTGCGCCTATAATGAACTTGTGCGAGCCGTCCGTGTCACGTCATCTTGCTCGCCGCAACGGGAATTCGGCGATGAGCCTCGACAGCCTTGAACTCACGCGCCTCTTGCACGCGGTCGAAGCCGGTCGGCCCGACGCATGGGACCGATTGCTGCCCGTCGTTTACGACGAATTGAAAAAACTCGCCAGCGGGCAACTTCGCCGCGAGCGCAGCGGACACACGATGCAGCCGACGGCACTCGTCCATGAGTGTTACCTGCGGCTCGCGGGCGAAGACGGCCCGCGCTGGGAAAATCGCACGCACTTTTTCGGAGCGGCCGCAAACGTCATGCGGCGTGTGCTCGTCGATCACGCCCGCGCGCGCCTCGCACAAAAGCGCGGCGGCGGTGCACTCGAACGAACGCAGCGCGACGACCTCGACGACGCACTCATCTCATTCGAGGAACGATCAACCGACTTGCTCGCGCTCGATGAGGCACTCACGCGACTCGCTGCGATCGACGCCGAACAAAGTCGCATCGTGGAACTGCGGTTTTTCGGTGGGCTCAGCACGGATGAGACGGCGGCGTATTTGAACGTCTCGCCGTCGAGCATCGATCGCGCTTGGCGCATCGCGCGGGCCTGGCTGCTGCGCGAGATTGAGGGGCAATCGCCATGACGCCGGAGCGGTGGCGACAAGTGAACGAACTATTCGACGCGGCGACCGAGCGCGACGCGGGCGAGCGGGCGCGGTTTCTCGCCGAGGCGTGCGGAAGCGACGCGGAGTTGCGCAGCGAAGTGGAATCGCTGCTGGCAACCGACGAGCGGGCAGGCGTATTCCTGCGCAACGCAACGCAAGCACGGCTCGCCCCGCCGGCGCCGATGCCCACACTCGAAGGCACGCGGATCGGCGCGTATCGCGTCGCACGCCGACTCGCGGTCGGCGGAATGGGCAGCGTCTGGCTCGGGCAGCGCGACGATGCACAGTTTCACAAAACCGTCGCGATCAAAGTCATCAAACGCGGCATGGACAGCGACGCGATCCTGCGCCGTTTTCTGAACGAGCGGCAGGTGCTCGCCGGCCTCGATCATCCGAACATCGCGCGGCTGCTCGACGGCGGCATGACCGACGATGGCACGCCGTATCTCATTATGGAATTCGTCGACGGCAAGCCGATCGACGAATTCTGCGACGACAATCTGCTCGCCGTGAGCGAGCGTGTGCGGCTGTTTCGAAAAGTATGCGACGCGGTGCAGTATGCTCATCGACATCTCGTCATTCATCGCGACTTGAAACCAGCGAACATTCTGGTCACCGCCGACGGCGAGCCGAAACTGCTCGACTTCGGCATCGCCAAGCTGCTGCGAACCGATCTCGCCACGACGATGACCAGGACCGCCGCCGGCGAGCAGGCGATGACGCCGGAATATGCCAGCCCCGAACAGGTGCGCGGCGAGGCGGTCTCGACGCAGAGCGACGTGTATTCGCTGGGCGTCGTGCTCTATGAGCTGCTGACCGGTCAGCGGCCGTATGACACGGGCGGCGGCTCGCTAACCGAAATTGCGCGGGCGATCTGCGAAATCGAGCCGCGCCGACCGAGCACCGTGATCGATCGACCGGTGCAGCGAGAGTCCGCAGGGACGATCATCAAACGCGATGCATATGCGATCGGCGCGGCGCGGCGGGTTGACCCGCGCCGGCTGAAGCGAAATCTCAGCGGCGATCTGGACACGATCGTGCTGATGGCGCTGCGCAAGGAAGCCGCGCGGCGATACGCCTCGGTCGAGGCATTCGCCGAAGACTTGCGGCGACACGAAGTCGGGTTGCCGGTACGTGCGCGGCCCGACACGCTCGGCTATCGCGCGAGTAAGTTCGTTCGGCGAAATGTGTTGCCCGTGACGCTGGTATCGGCGCTGTTCGTTTTGCTCGCGTCGGCGGTCGCGGTGACAACCTGGCAGGCAGGCGAAATACGCGAGCAGCGCAACGTGGCCGTCGCGGCGAACGAAGTAGCGGGGCGTGAACGCGATCGTGCTCGCAGCGAGGCCGAAGCGGCCCAAGCGGCGCGCGATCGGGCCGAGGTCGAAGCGCTCAAGTCGCGTAATCTCGCCGGCTATTTACAGAGCATGTTGGCGTCGATCGACCCCGATGTCGCCCGCGATCGCGACACTTCGGTATTGCAGGAATTGTTCGATCGCACCGACGAAGCTGCCGGCGTGCGATTGGCGGATCAGCCGGAGGTGCTCGCCGCCGTGCGGTTCACGCTGGGAGAGGGCTATCGTCGCCTCGGTCGCCTCAGCGATGCGAAGCGAAACCTCGAAGAGTCGCTCAAGCTGCGCGAGTCGCTGCCGCATCCTGATCCGACGGAAGTCGCCGGCACGCTCAATGAGCTCGGCAGTCTCGCCCGGGACCAGGGTGACTACGAAACATCGCTGCTGCTCACCAAGCAGGCAATCGACAAACTCGTCCCGATTCACGGCGAGGACAGCGTGCTGGTCGGCAACGGCAAGAACAACCTGGCGCTGCTGATGCTCGACGCGGGAAAATATGAGGACGCCGAGAAGCTGTTTCGCGAGGCGATCGACATATTTCATCAGCATGCGGCGGGCGATGACGCCGTCCTTTCGAATTCGGCGAACAACCTCGGCCTGCTGCTCAAGCGCAAGGGTCGCTACGCCGAGGCCCGCGCCTTGTATGAAGAGGCGATCGAGCGCGCGACGCGGCGATTCGGGCGCATCGCGGCCCGCGTCGGGCTGTACTCGTCCAATCTCGCCGCACTGCACGAAGCGACCGGGGATTTCGAATCCGCCGAGCGCATGTACCGCGACGCGATCGCCGTGCAGCGCGACGTGCACAAGCAGGGGCATTCCGATCTGGCGGTCACGCTCGACAATCTCGGGCGCTTGCTGTGTTCGCGCGGCCGAGCCGACGAGGCCGAGCCGATGATCCTCGAAGCGCTCGACATGTTGCGGCGCGAGATGGGCGAGGATCATCCGGATGTGCTGATCTGCCTGGCGAATTTGTCGGTCGTGCGGCGATCGATGGGCGATTATGCCGAGGCCGAGCAACTGGCGCGGCAAGCGTATGACGGCGTGCTGCGCGAAGTCGGACCGCGACACCCCAAGACGGCGATGCTGACGCAGCCGCTCGCGGCGGCGCTGCGCGATCAGGGGCGACTGGACGAAGCGCTGGAACTGACGGAAGCCGCACGCAACACGATGCGCCGCGCATTGGGCGAGAAGCACACGTTTTCGATCAACGTATCTATGTCGCTGGTGCGTATCGAGTTTCTGCGCGGCAATCTGGAGCGGGCCGAGGCACTGTGCCGCGAGACTCTCGAAGCGGCGACAGCGAACATGACGCAGACCGAGCCGACGCGCACCGAGGCGATCTCGTACCTCGGACAGATTCTCGCCGCCGCAGGAAAGCTGGACGAGGCCGAGCCGCTGCTGCGCGAGGCACTCGCGATTCGCGAGCGCACGCTCGATGCGCGGCACGAAATGGTGCTCGAATCGCGCCGACATCTGGGCGAGTGCCTGACGGCGCGGCGCTGTTATCCGGACGCGGAGCCGCTTTTGCTCGACGCCGCGGAGCCGCCGTCGCGAATCTGGGTGCCGTCGAGTTGGTCGCAGGAAAAAGCCCTCCGCTCGGTGATCGCGCTCTACGAGGCATGGGAACGACCGGAGGCGGCCACGCCCTATCGCGCGCGGCTCGCGGAGCTTGTGGAATAGCCAGCCACGCCATTCGCGGCTTCATTCGGAATTCACTGCCAAGCGTTACAATCCCTTCATCGCCGCGGTGCATTCGCCTGAGTGCATCCGCACGCGATCGAACGCAGAAGGGAACACAACGTATGGCCACCATCAGCCCGACGACGTTTACGAGCCATCCCGCGACCACGCGACCGGCCAAGCAGCCGCCGCCGGCACAGCCGACGACGATGTCGGGCATTCCGCTGAAGACGGTCTACACGCAGGCCGATTTGCCGAAGGATCTCGCGGGCAAGCTCGCCGAAGCCGGCAAGTTCCCCTACACGCGCGGCATTCACCCCGAGATGTATCGCAAAAAAGTCTGGACGATGCGACAGTTTGCCGGATTCGGCACGTCGCGGCAGACCAACGAGCGGTTCAAGTATTTGCTCGAGCATGGACAGACGGGACTGAGCACGGCGTTCGATCTGCCGACACTGATGGGCCGCGACAGCGACGATCCGCTGGCGCTGGGCGAAGTGGGCAAGTGCGGCGTGGCGGTCAGTTCGCTGGAAGACATGCGGACGCTGTTCAGTGGCATCAACCTCGCCGACGTCAGCACGAGCATGACCATCAACGCGCCGGCGGCGATTCTGCTGGCGTTTTACATTTGCGTGGCGCAGGATCAGGGCGTTCCGCTGAGCAAGTTGCGAGGCACGCTGCAGAACGACATCCTCAAAGAGTTTCACGCGCAGAACGAGTACGTCTTCCCGCCTGCGGCCAGCGTGAAGCTGGTGATCGACACGATCGAGTATGGCGCGCAGCACATGCCGCAGTGGAACACGGT
>JBJXFK010000059.1:0-2908 GCA_046155505.1 Phycisphaerae bacterium | reverse complement strand
TGTGACGTCGGACAATCGCGGGATCGACGCGGCGGCGATCAAGCTGGGCAAGGATTGTGCCCATTATGTGATCGGGCCGTTCTTTGAACTGGATCTGGAAGAGCCGACGCCGCAGGAACAATGATCGAGATGCGATGGCGCATCCGCTGATAGCGGGTGCAACACAAAAGCGGGTGCCACACGCGGGTGCGACGAGAACGATGATCGAGATGCACTCACGCGGCAATGCGCTGCGCCTCGTCGGCCTTGCCCCACTGGTGGTGCTGATCGTGCTCGCGTCGGCGATGCTCGGGCCGTCGCGAATCGGCCTCGACGATATCTTCGGCAGCGGCGGCGGCTCAAACGCGTTTTGGCTGCATCGCTTTCCGCGCACGCTGCTCGCGGCACTCACCGGTGCAGGGCTCGCCGTCGGCGGCGTGGTGTTTCAGGCGCTGTTCCGCAATCCGCTCGCCACACCTTACACATTGGGAATCGACAGTGGTGCGGCTCTCGGAGCGGCCATCGGATTCCTGCTGAACTTCGGCGGCTACTGGCTCGGCGTGCCGCGGCTGACGTTGCTGGCCCTGGCCGGAGCGACCATCGCGACGGCGGCGGTACTGCTGATCGCGGGTCGGCATTCGACGCGCGATCTAACGCGGCTGCTTCTGGCGGGCGTGTGCGTCGCGTATCTGTCGAGTGCGGGATTGATGCTGACGGCGATTCTCGCCGGTCGCGGCATCACGCAAGAGATCGCGGTCTGGATGATGGGGTCGCTGGCGGTGCTGTCGCCGACGGCGTCAATGTATGTCGGCGTCGCGCTGGCAGTCGTGCTGACCTTCGCGCTCGCGTCACACCGCGCGCTCGACTTGCTGGCGCAGAGCGATCAGCTTGCGGCGGCGCGCGGCGTCGACGTGGGTCGCACGATCTGGATCAGCCTGGCACTCGTCAGCGTTCTCACCGCCGTGATCGTCGGGCACTGCGGCCCGATCGGGTTTGTCGGGCTGATCGTGCCGCACCTGGCACGGCTCACCGTCGGGCCGCGATCGCTTGCGCAGCTTTTGGCGTCGGCGCTCATCGGTGCGGCGTTTCTGGCCGTGTGCGACGCGATCTCGCGAAGCGTATCGATCTATGACCCGCCGGTGGGGATTTTGACCAACATCCTCGGGGCGATGTTCTTTTTCTATCTGCTGGCAAGCCGCACGCGCGCGACGTAGCGCGGGCAACGCAAATCACCGCCCGAACCAAGCGAACGAGTACAGTCGCTTGAGATGTCGCAGGTAGCGCAACTGTTCGCCGACCGTCAGCTTGGTCTTGCCCGCAGCACGATCGGTGAAGACGATGGGAATCTCGACCACATTTCGCCAGCGATGCCGCACGATTAGTTCGAGCGCGATCTTGTAGCCCACCGGTGCGAGCGTATCGAGTCGCAAACCCGCCGTGCGCACACAGAAAAACCCCGACATCATGTCGCGCACCGGTGTGAGCGGTCGGGCGAGGATGCGACCGAACAGGCTGTTGAGCCGTCGATGCAGCGGCCAATACAAATCGACCTTCGCGCCCGGCACAAAACGGCTGCCGATTGCCATTTGCACCCGTTCGTCGCGCATCGCCGCGACCAATTCGGCGATCTTCTCCGGCGGATGCGACAAATCGGCGTCCATTACAACCGCCAAGGGCGAGCGTGCCTCGCGCAAGCCGCGAATCACCGCGGTTGCGAGGCCGCGCTCGCCGGTGCGCACGATACAGCGCACGGGATAGCGGCTTGCAAGCCGTGTGGCCTCGCCGGCCGTGCCGTCGGGCGAGTTGTCGTCGATGATCAGCAGTTCGGTCGTCGCGAGGTCGCAGGCGACGAATACGCGCTCGCAAAGCGGCCCGATGTTGTCGCGCTCATTGTAGGTCGGCACGACGATGGTGACGGCGGGGGCTGGTGACATGTGACCTTCGTCGAGCTAGTCCGCGAACGCGAAACGCATGATGGCGTAAATCGCTTTAAAGCCGTCGCGCCAGGTGATCTTCTTGCCCTCTTCGTACGAACGGCCCGCGTAGCTGATGCCGACTTCATAGACCTTGCAGCCCATCCGCGCCACCTTCGCAGTGACCTCCGGCTCCACGCCGAAGCGGTCGCTTTTTATCTGGATCCGGCGAATGACGTCGCCCTTGAAGACCTTGTAGCAGGTTTCCATGTCGGTGAGATTCAGGTCGGTCATCATGTTCGACAGCAAGGTCAGGAATCGATTGCCGACCGAGTGCCAGAAGTAGAGCACGCGATGCGCGTCGCTGCCGACGAAGCGCGAGCCATAGACCACGTCTGCCCGACCATCGAGAATCGGCTGGAGCAGTTTCGGGTAGTCGTTGGGGCTGTATTCGAGATCGGCGTCCTGCACGATGACGATGTCGCCGCGCGTCTCGCGAAAGCCGGTGCGCAGGGCCGCACCCTTGCCCTGGTTCACTTCGTGCAGGATGACGCGGATGTTCGCGCCGGGAAACGCCGTGGGCAGGTTCTTGTACAGGTCGCGTGTGCCGTCGCGTGAGAAATCGTCGACCAGCACCAGTTCGCGATCGATGGTGATCGGTGCGTCGAGCACGCGTTTGATGATTTCGAACAGCGTTTTGTGTTCGTTGTAGACCGGCATCACGATCGATAGCAGCATTCTTTCCGCCGATCTGTTCGAGGGCCGCTGGTGGCGGCAAGTTTGTCGAATCCAATTTGCCAGAGAGAAGCAGCCGCGGGCGGCAGCTCTCCACCGTCGCCCGAAGAACCGCGGAGGGCCACGGTGCTACATGCCTTCCGATCCCTACACGGCCGCTGACAGGAGCGGATACGACTCGCCCTGCGATGCGACAGCTTCGCGAATCTGATTCCGCAGCGTCAGAATCGGCAGCCGCCACAGCCGCCCCGCCAGCGAAGACGAGCCGACCGAAAACTCCG
>JBJXFK010000019.1:0-13878 GCA_046155505.1 Phycisphaerae bacterium | reverse complement strand
CCGATCTCTCGAAGACCCGGCAAATGGTGGGCGATGCCCACCCTACGCGCTACGCGCTCCACGTCACTACGGTGCCTTGGCCACGGCAACGCGGGCCGGGCGGATCACGCGGTCGCGCATGCGATAGCCGCGCTCGATTTCCATGACTACCGTGCCCGGCTCGTGCTCGCTGCTCGGTTGGTGCATCAGCGCCTCATGCTGGTTCGGGTCGAACGGCTGATGCAGCGAAACGATCGGTTCGACGCTGCGCCCGCGCAGCACTTTCAAAAACTGTTCATGCACCATCTTCACGCCGTCGATCAGCGTTTTGGCATCGCCGCCCGAACCGGCTGCGGCGATCGTGCGTTCGAGATTGTCCACCACCACGAGCAATTCTCGGGCGAGGTCGGACTCGGCATAACGCAGCGCTTCCTCGCGTTCGCGCGCGTTGCGGGCCTGCATGTTGCGCTGCTCGGCCAGCGCGCGAACGTGCTTGTCCTTCAACTCCTCGACCTGCGCCCGCAACTGCGACAACTCGTCCATCGGCTCGGCGGTCGCTTCGCCCAACAGTTCGACATCGGAGCCGACGCCCGAATCCACTTTGTTCACGTCGCTGGTCTCGTTCACGTTGCTCACCACTCAACCCTCGCACTGCTCTGTCGTCGCAATGTCATCCAAGCCGAAACGAATCGGACCACGCCGTCGCTCGACCACTCGTGTAGTCACCCGTGCTCGCGCTCGCGTGATTCGCCCTCGCCGGTGAAGTACTCCTTCATGCGCTCGAAGAAGCCCTTGCTCTCGGGCATCACGCTGCGATCCTCGGTGGCGGCGAATTTGCGGAGCAAATCCTGCTGCTCCTTGGTCAACTTCTTGGGAATCTCGATCACCACCTGCACGATTTCGTCGCCGACGCGCCCCGTGCGCAGGTTCGGAAGCCCCTCGCCGCTGAGCCTGAACGTCTCGCCGAATTGCGTTCCCGGCGGAATGCGTAACTCATCGGTTCCCTCAAGCGTCGGCACGTCTACATCAGCCCCGAGCGCCGCCTGCGTGAAGCTGATCGGCATGCGGCAGACGAGATCGTCGCCGTCGCGCACAAAGAACGGATGCTCCTCGATCTGCACGATGACGTGCAGGTCGCCGCGCACGCTGCCCGATGGACTGGGTTCGCCCTCGCCGCGGACGCGAACGCGCTGGCCCTCGTGAATGCCCGCCGGAATCTTGACGTGGATCACCGATTCCTTCGCGGCCCGCCCCTCGCCGCGACACTTGCGGCAGGGTTTGTCGATCGTCGAGCCGCGCCCGCGACAGGTGGGGCAGGCAACGACACTGCGCGTGACGAAAAAGCCCATGTTGGTCTGGCGTTCGACCTGACCATAGCCGCCGCAGGTGCGACACTTCACCGGACTACTACCCGGCTCGGCACCCTTGCCGCTACATGGCTCGCACAGGTCCATGCGCTCAAATCGCAGCGTTTTCTCGACGCCGGTGCGCACGTCTTTGAGGTTGATTTCGAGTGCGGTCTGGATGTCGATGCCGCGATCGGCTCGGGCCCGGCCGCGCCCGCCGCCGCCCATCATGTCACCGAACAGGTCGCCGAAGATGCTGAAAATGTCCTCGGCCTGCATGCCGGAAAAATCGTGCATGCCGACGCCGCGCAGGCCTTCGTGGCCGTGGCGGTCGTAGCGGGCCCGCTTCTCGGCGTCGCTGAGCACTTCGTAGGCTTCGGAAGCTTCTTTGAATTTGTCGGCCGCGCCGTCCTCTTTGTTTCGGTCGGGGTGAAATTTCATTGCGGCCTGGCGATAGGCGCGCTTGATCTCGTCGGCCGAGGCTGATTTGGCGAGGCCGAGGACTTCGTAGTAATCGCGTTTTTGTGACACTCGGGTACTCATCGTTGAAACCGCGTCAGACCGCCATTGGGCGGCAACCCGTGCTATGAAAACTTCACGCCAATCTTCGTCAGATCGACCGAAAGCCCCGGCCACGTCTCGCACGCGCACACGCCGCCCGGCTCGATATCGAAACGCTCGAACGGGCTGTCGGGCGTCTCGGGCGCGGCACGTCGAAACACCGCCATCGACGGTCGCGAGGCGTCTTGCCGCGGGTCGACGACCCAGTATTCGCGAACGGTTTTCACCGATTCGTAGAGAGCGCGATTGCGGACGTAGTCTTTGGCTTCGCCGCCTTCTGATACGACCTCAACCACGAGCGATAGCGACAGGTTGTCATAGCTGTTGACGCGGCTGCGCGAGTATGCCTCGTAGGCTGCGATATCGGGCTCAGGATTCGTCGCGTCCTGTTCGTCGGACGAGATCATCAAACGCGGCTCCCACAGCACCCGCTGAAACGGTCGAGGAGTTTGACTTCGCGTGTACTCGCGAAGCAACTCAAACAATTCAACCGCGATGTCCTTCTCATTCGGATTTGGAGCGGGAGCCACTTGCAGGAACCCTCCAATCAGTTCGAATCGATATCCATCGCGCAACTCCGCGCGCTCAAACTCGCTTCTCGACATCCGCACGCCGTTGAGCGACGGATCGAGCACGTCGATCGGGGGGCGATAGTTTCGCTGCACCATGCCTGCACCTCGCTCAACATTCTATCGGGCCGGGGCGCGCGATCGGCGCGCTTTTTCGGCCGACCCACGCGCGCAAACCCGATTCATGCCGCAGGGGCGTCCGCCTTCTGAGCAGACGCCCCTGCCGCGATGCTTCCCTCTCCGAACACCGGCTGCGACGCTTACGGCAGCTTGGCAGAGCCGCGAATCAAATGTCAGCCGAATCGACCGGCCGAATTCAACTCGCTACTCGATCCTCGCCACTCGCTACTCTCCTAGTGCGTCGCCCCTTCGATGCCCTCGTGCTTGTCCGCCTTGTACTCGGTGCAGAGCACGTCGGTCGTCAGTAGCAGGCCCGCCACGCTCGCCGCGTTTTGCAGCGCGACGCGCGCGACCTTGGCCGGATCGATGATGCCTGCGTCGAACATGTCGACGTACTCACCGGTCGCGGCGTTGAAGCCGGTCGTCTTGCTGGCGGCGAGAATCTCGTCCACTACCACGCCGCCGTCATAGCCCGCGTTCTCAGAGATCTGACGCACCGGCGACTCGAGCGCCTTGGCGATGATCTGATAGCCATAGGTCTCGTCGGTGTCGATCTTCTTGCCCGCGTCGCGGACCGGCTTGATCGCCCGCAGGTACGCCGCACCGCCGCCGGGGATGATGCCCTCTTCCGCGGCCGCCTTGGTCGCGTGGAAGGCGTCGTCGACGAGGTCCTTGCGTTCCTTCACTTCGACTTCGCTCGACCCGCCGACGCGCACGACAGCCACGCCGCCGGTCAGCTTCGCCAGACGCTCCTGGAGCTTCTCGCGGTCATAGTCGCTGGTGGTCTTTTCGATCTGCTGCTTGATCTGAGCGATGCGGGTTTCGATGTCCTTCTTCTTGCCCGCACCTTGGATGATCGTCGTGTTGTCCTTGGTGACCACGACGCGCTTTGCCGTGCCGAGCTGCGCCAGCTCGACCTGCTCCAGCTTAATGCCCTGATCTTCGCTGATGAACTCGCCGCCGGTCAGCGTCGCGATGTCGGCCATCATGGCCTTGCGGCGATCACCGAAGCCCGGAGCCTTGACCGCGCAGATGTTCAGAATGCCACGCAGCTTGTTCACCACGAGCGTCGCGAGCGCCTCGCCCTCGATGTCCTCGGCGATGATCAGCAGCGGCTTGCCGGTGGTGAGGTTCTTCTCAAGCAGGGGCACGAGATCGCGCAGATTGCTGATCTTCTTTTCATAGATCAGGATCACCGGGTTTTCGATCACCGCCTCGAGCGTGCCGGGGTTGGTGATGAAGTAGGGCGACAGGAAGCCCTTGTCGAACTGCATGCCTTCGACGTGCTCCCAGGTGGTGTCGATCGACTTGCCTTCCTCGATCTCGACCACGCCGTCCTTGCCGACCTTGGTGAAGGCCTCGGCCAGCATCTTGCCGACTTCCTTGTCGCCGTTGGCCGACACGGTGCCGACCTTGGCCATGTCGTCCTTGCCGCGCACGGCGATCGACTGGTCCTTGATCGACTTGACGACGATCTCGACCGCCGCGTCGATGCCACGCTTGATCGCGACCGGGTTCGCGCCGGCGGTGACGTGCTTCAGGCCTTCGGCGTAGATCGCCTCGGCCAGCACGGTCGCCGTGGTTGTGCCGTCGCCGGCAACGTCGCCGGTCTTGCTGGCGACTTCGTTCACCAGCTTGGCACCCATGTTCTGGAACGGCTCGGGCAGCTCGATTTCCTTGCTGACCGTGACGCCGTCCTTGGTGATGCGCGGAGCGCCCCACGATTTTTGAATGAGCACGTTGCGACCGACCGGCCCGAGCGTGCTCTTGACCGCGGCCGAGAGCTTGCGAATGCCGGTCAGGATCTCGCGCCGAGCGTGATCGCTATACATCAGTTGTTTGGCAGCCATTTTTCGTCCTCGAACGGCGGCGAGAAACCAACGCTATGAATGAAGAATGATGAATGCAGAATGCAGAAGTGAGCGCCGCCGCCCGTTCTTCGTTCTGCATTCTTCATTCTGCATTCTGAATTACTCTTGGACGGCCAGCACATCCGACTCGCGCAGGATGACATAGTCCGTGCCGTCGATCTCGATCTCTGTGCCGGTGTACTTGCCGTAGAACACGACATCGCCGACCTTCAGCGACATCTTACCCCGCTCGCCGCTCTTTTCGATTAGCTTGCCTGGGCCGGCGGCCACGACCGTGCCGGTGAGCGGCTTCTCGCGCGCCGCGCTGGGCAGCACGATGCCGCCGCGCGTGACCTGCTCGGCCTCGGTCGGCTCAACGACAACTCGATCCTCGAGCGGACGGATCTTCAGGTTAGTGGTCGAGCCCTTCTTCGGTTCTTTCAGCGTTGCAGTTGCCATGTGTATCCCTTTCAGTAGTTCGTTTGCCTGTGAGTATTGAGTAGCGAGTATCGAGTAACGAGTTGGGAGAAGCGAGCCAAACTCGCTACTCGATACTCGCTACTCTGAACTCAGCTTTACATCATGTCGTCCATATCACCCATGCCACCCATGCCGCCCATTCCGCCCATGCCGCCGGGGCCACCCGGGCCGCCGCCCGCCTTCTTGTCGTCCGGCTTCTCGGCGATCAGGCACGAGGTGCTCAGCAGCACGCGGGCCACGCTGCTCGCGTTCTCGAGCGCGCTGCGGACGACCTTGGTCGGGTCGATCACGCCCTGCTTCATCAGGTCGCCATATTCGCCCGTGTCGGCGTTGAAGCCGTAGTTGGTCGAGTTGTTGTTTTCGACCTTCTTCACGATCACCGCCGCGTCATAGCCGGCGTTGGTCGCGATCTGGCGGAGCGGAACGGTCAGCGCGTTCTTGATGACGTTGACTCCCGCCTTTTCGGCGTCGCCGCTGATCTTCAGATTGTCGAGCACGCGGCGCGCACGCAGCAGTGCCACGCCGCCACCGGGGACGACACCCTCGGCGATCGCCGCACGGGTCGCGTGCAGCGCATCCTCGACGCGCGCCTTCTTTTCCTTGAGCTCGCTCTCGGTCGCGGCACCGACATTCACCTGCGCCACGCCGCCCGCCAGCTTCGCCAGACGCTCCTGGAGCTTTTCGCGGTCATAGTCGCTGGTCGTGCCTTCGATCTCGCGCTTGATCTGCTCGATGCGGCCTGTGATCTGCTTGCTCTCGCCCGCGCCCTCGATGATCGTCGTGTTGTCGGCGTCGATGCGAATGTGCTTCGCCTGACCGAGGTCGGCGATGGTGACGTTGTCCAGCTCGATGCCCAGGTCCTTGAACACCGGCTTCGCACCAGTCAGGATCGCGATGTCTTCGAGCATGGCCTTGCGGCGATCGCCGTAGGCCGGCGCCTTCACCGCGGCGATGTTCAAAATGCCGCGCAGCTTGTTGACGACGAGCGTCGCCAGAGCCTCGCCCTCAACGTCTTCGGCAACGATGAGCAGCGGGCGCTTGGTCTGGGCGACTTTTTCGAGCAGCGGAACGAGCTTGGTCACGCTGCTGATCTTGTCTTCGAAGACAAGCACGAAGCACTTGTCGAGCACGCATTCCATCTCGTCGGGGTTGGTCACGAAGTGCGGACTGAGGTAGCCGCGATCAAATTGCATGCCTTCGACCACGTCGATCGTGGTCTCCAGGCTCTTGCCCTCTTCGACCGTGATCACGCCGTCGGCACCGACCTTCTCGAAGCACTCGGCCAGCGTCTCGCCCACCATGCGATCATTGTTCGCGCTGATGGCGGCGATGTTCTTGATGTCTTCGGTCTTTTTGCGATCGACCGGGCGGCTGATGCTCTTGAGCTCAGTCACGACCGCCCGCACCGCCGCGTCAATGCCGCGATTCAGGCCGTTGGGATCATGGCCGGCGACGATCAGCCGCAGGCCTTCCTTATAGATGGCCGCAGTAAGAACCGTCGCGGTGGTCGTGCCGTCGCCGGCAACATCGCTGGTCTTGCTGGCCGCTTCCTTTACCAGGCGAGCGCCCATGTTCTCGAACTTGTTGGTCAGCTCGATTTCCTCGGCGACCGTCACGCCGTCCTTGGTCACGTTGGGCGCGCCCCAACCCTTGTCGAGGATGGCACTGCGGCCGCGCGGGCCGAATGTGGACCGAACCGCCGACGCCAGCTTTTCAACGCCGGCGAGGATTGACTTCTGGGCTTCGGCGTCGAACGCCAACTGCTTTGCCGCCATGGAGATAGCTCCTTTTTCTAACCCGATCGGGATTGCTTTTCATGCCAGCGAACGCCGGAACGGCTGATTCGCAAAGGTCCAAACGCCCAAGGGTCGCGACGAGACCGACCGCGACCCGATCGAAGACCATTGAGCAAGGACAATGCCACAGCACGACAATGGCCGATTGCGGCGTAAGTGTCTGTTTTCAATAAGATTATGGGGTTTTCGCCGGGTTCGATTGCTTGCCAATGATCCGCGTGGCACTGTCAAACTGACAGGCCACGGCCAAATCGAACCGCTAGCGGAAGAAGTCGGCTACCCGGCGACGAAAGCCTGGGAGCAGTTCGGCGTCCTTTACCGCGTCCCGTTCCGAAAGCATGGTCGGCTCATCGTCCGCCCGAATGATTGCCAGGCGACGGCGTTTCGGATCGACGATCCAAACCCGATCCACACCCATGCCGAGGTACTCCGTGGCTTTCCGCAGCACCTTTGCCCAACTCTGATTGCGGCCGAGCACCTCGACCGCCAGCGTCGGCGGCACATCCGAAACGCTCTCCGGAATCTCGTCCGAACCGAGTCGCTTTTTGTCGTAGTACGCGACGTCGATCCCGCGCACCGTATCGAGGTCGCGCTCCGTAATCACGCCTAGTTCGTTGATGAATACGCGCCCGCGACTCGCCGCGTCCGCCCAGTTTCCGAGCAGTTGCGCGACGCAAAACGAAACGCGGCTGTGGAACATCCCTCCCGGCGACAAGGTGACAACCTCCCCGCGTTCCAGCTCCGACGGCCCGAGATCGGGCGCGAGTCGGGCGAACGCTCTCGCGGTCAGGCGTTTTGTGCCGGCTGCGCGCATTTCCGGCGATGGCCTCCGTCATCAGTATACCAACGAGAGGGCACCATCCAGATCGAAATCCAACGTCACGGCAGGATCGTCACCATCGACCGTTCCGGCATCATCACCCGGAACACGAACTCCGCATCCTCGTTCAGCATCCGCACGCAGCCCATCGACGCGTCTTTGCCAATCGACTCCGGCTCGATCGTGCCGTGAATGCCGAAACTCTTCTTGCCCACCGCTTCGCCCTCGACGCCCTCGAGCGCCACCCAGAATCCGCCAAGCGGGTTTCTCGGATCGTCCGGCTTGATGATCTTCTTTTCCTTCGCCGATGGCGGCGGATAGTACGTCGGCTTCTTCAGCCGACCGGTCACCCTCCACTTGCCCGTTGGCGTGCCGTTCTCCTGGCCCAGGCCGACGTTGAAGCTGCGCACATACGTATCCTGCAAGTACAAGTCGAGCCGATACGCCGACTTGCTGATCACCGCGTTGAACGGGCCGTTCAGCACCTTGATCGTCTGTCCCGCGGCGAGCTTGTTCGCGCTCGCGATGCCGTTGACCATCATCAACACATCTGACGGCACGCCATAGGTCTTGCCGATTTGAATCAGCTTGTCGCCCGGCGCGACCTTGTACATCTCGACCAGCGGGTCGTCGCCGATCTCTTTCTTGCCGAAAATCGTGTCCTCGGCGAGCTTCGCCAAGTGCTTTCGCAACTCGATTGCGTCCGGCCCGTTGGGGTTCACTGACAACAATCGCGACAGCTCGCCGCGCGCATCGAGCAACTGCCCGGCCTGCAGCTTCTGCACCGCACGGCGAAGCTCCGTACCGCTTCCACTGCTCGGCGGGTTCGTCGGCGACGGCGCGGGCCGCGATGTAGGCGGCTCGACGCGCCGTTCGGGTGCCGACGTAGCCGCGCTGGTCGGATTCGACGTCGGCTTCAGTTGCAGCATTTGGCCGGCGGGCGTCAGCACTTCGTCGCGCGTCGTGTCCGCGTCCGGGTGCTCATCCAGCGCATCCGGGCTCGGTGCCAGCTCGGCGTCCGACGCCAATACCACCACCGGCACCATCGGCAACTCACGCTTGTCCACGGGCGGATGCACTGTAGGCGGCATCGCCTCGACCGCCGACGCGGTACCGCGCGTCGAATCGCCCGCCGCCGCCTTCGATACCGGAAGTCCCGACATCCAGGCCCAAGCCGCGACTCCGCCGACACAAACAATTGCAATGGGGATGATCCAGCGCACGGATTGACTCGCAAGCAACCGCTGCATTCGTTTGGTCCTCCATGACCAGCGTGATGGCAGCCTATTGGTGATTATCGGCAAGAAGATACACGTTTCTTGCGCGTCGGGCAAAGCAAATCGCGGGCCGCAAACGGGCAAAACAAATTGCGGGGCAATCGATGCGGTCTCGGCGACGTGATGGAATTTACAGGACGCTTCGGTCGGGTTCTCCAGAGCGCTCCGGTCGGCTTCAGCCGACCAGTCCATGCCCCCCAGCTTTAGCTGGCCGGCAAGCGAGGGAACCAGAATCGACTACTCACCCCCTCAACTTCAGCCGGCTTTAGCCGGACTTTTCCACGGCTTCAGCAACTGCGACCGCGTCAGGCTCGACTGAACATGCCACCGCGCAATTTGTGCGACGGTCATCGCCCGTGCCCGCCAAACCCCCGCATCGCACCTCGCCATATGCCGATAGGAAGCGCTGAGGAGCACCCCAATGATCGTGACGCTCGATGGGCGCAAGCTGGAACAATTGACGACGTTTCGCGGCACGCTCGAAGCGCTCGTCGCCCGCGCGCGGGCCGGGCTGAGCGACGAGCAGATCATCGTCGCCGTCACGATCAATGGCCGCGAACTCGTCGGCGAAGAGCTCAACCGCCAACTTTCCGCCGAAGTATCAAACGATGTGCAGGTCGACCTGGAATGCGCCGCAGCCCGCGAGATCGCCGCTTCCGCGTTGCGGGAAGCCGCCGATCGTCTCGAACTCGCCGCCGAGGCCATGAGCGAGGTCGCGACCGATTTTCAATCCGGCCGCTTCACCGCCGCGACCGGCGGCCTCACGTCGCTGCTGTCGGTCTGGAACACCTGCCAACAAACACTCGGCCAGGCCGGCACGCTGCTGCATCGCGATTTGACACACGAGCTGCACGACGGCGAGACGCTCATCGTGCTGCTCGGCAAAGTCGCCGAAACGCTGCGCTCGCTGCGCGACGCGGTCGAGGCCCGCGACAACGTGCTCATCGCCGACTTGCTCGAATACGAAATGCCCGGCCTCTGCCAGCGCTGGAACCGCATTCTCCAGCACCTCGCCGACGAAGTGCAGCGCACCGCAACCGCCGCGGCATAAAGCAAAGACGGGGAGCGTCGCGCCCCACACGTTGACACCGCCAAGCCGCGCGTCGATGCTCTGCCGCAATGACTCCGCGACCCGCCACTTCAGTCCCGCCCCGCGTTGATCGACACTGGGTCATCGCGCCGCACCACCCCGACCGCGTGCGGCTCGCCAATGAAGCGCGGATCGATCCGCTGCTGGCTCAAATCCTGCTCAATCGCGGCGTCACGACCGCAACCGACGTGCGCCAGTTCCTCGCGCCCGAGTTTCGATCACTCTTGCCGCCGGAGTCGCTGCCTGGCGCAGTCGAGGCCGCCCGCCGCCTCGCCGACGCAGCCAAGACCGGCAAACGCATCGTCATCTACGGAGACTACGACGTTGACGGCGTCACCGCGACCGCGATTCTCTGGCACGGCCTGCGCCTCGCTGGCGCAACCGTCGATTACTACATTCCCCGCCGCCTCGAAGAGGGCTATGGCTTGAGCGCCGACGCGATCGAGCAACTCGCCAACGACGGGGCGCAGCTGATCATCACCGTCGATTGCGGCATCACCGCCGTCGCCGAAGCCGAAGTGGCCAAGCGGCGCGGCGTTGAGCTGATCATCACCGACCATCACGAGCCGAAATCGAAGCTGCCCGACGCGGCGCTGCTCGTTCATCCGACCGCGCTGGCGGAAAAGTGCCCAAACCCCAATCTTTCCGGCGCGGGCGTGGCGCACAAAATTGCCTGGGCACTCGCACAGATTCTCTCGCAATCGCAGCGCGTCACGCCGCAGTTGCGCGAGTACCTGCTTGATGCGACCGCGTTCGCAGCGCTGGGCCTAATCGCCGACATCGTGCCGCTGGTCGGCGAAAACCGCGTGATCGCCAGCTTCGGCCTGCGGCAACTTCACGATACCAAGAACGCCGGCCTGCAAGCCCTCATCGAAGTGTCCGGCCTCTCGCACAAGAGCGGCAGCGCCAATCGCAGCACAAAATTCGACGACTACGATGTGGGCTTCATGCTCGCGCCGCGGCTCAACGCCGTCGGACGCATGGGCCACGCGATCGAAGCGGTCGAGCTTTTCACGCACGCCGACGAAGTGCGGGCGCACGAGATCGCGACAAAACTTGACGAACTGAATCGCGAGCGACAAGGCATCGAGAAAGACATCGTCGCCAGCGCCGAGGCGATGGTTGTCGAACTGGGCATGCATCGCGACAGTTGCCGCGGCATCGTGCTCGCAAGCCGCGAGTGGCACGCGGGCGTGATCGGCATTGTCGCATCGCGGCTCGTCGATCGATTCGGCCGCCCGACTGTGCTCATCTCGCACGACGGCGAACTTGGCCAAGGCTCGGGCCGCAGCGTGCGAAACTTCCCGCTGCACGAAGTGCTCGCCGCCTGCGGCACGCACCTTGTCAGTCACGGCGGGCACGCGATGGCCGCCGGCGTGAAGGTCCGCACCGACGCGATCGACGCGTTCACAAACGCATTCATGGTCGAAGCGGCGAATCGGCTGACCCCGGCCGATCTGAAGCCGCGACTCAACATCGATGATGAAGTGGACATCGGCCGGCTCGCGGGCGAGACCGTCGAGGCGATTCAAAAGATGGCACCGTTCGGCATGGGAAACGCCCGCCCGCGCCTCTCGACCGGCGTCGTCGAACTCATCGAAGAGCCGCGCGTGATCGGCAACACCGGTCAGCACCTGCGCTTCGCCGTGCGAGCGGGCAGCGGCGGCAACGGCGCGATTCGCACGGTCGTCGCGTTCAATCGCGGCGCGGAACGCGACCTGATCGCCGACCATCCGCGCATGAAAATCGCGTTCGAACCCGTGATCAACGAATGGCAAGGCCGCAAGAAGGTCGAGCTGAAGCTGGTCGATTGGCGGGAAGCATGAGCAAGGCGAAGTAGCGAGGATCGAGTTGCGAGTATCGAGTGAAGATGTTCAGCGCGCTCTTCACTCGCTACTCGCTATTTGCTACTCTGAACTCACCAATTCACTCCGACATTCACCCTTACGCCGCCCTTGTGATCGCGGATCGGCACGCGGCGCGGATCGCCGCACGCACCGCGAAGCTCGCACGAGCCGCGGCGATTGACGATCGTGCCGCGCGATTCGCGAATGACGATCGGTCGCGGCTCACGAATCACAATCGGCCTCGGTCGCTCGATCACTATTGGACGCGGACGCTCTCGCACGATTACCGTCGGCGAACGCCGCTCGACGATCACGCGCGGGGCCGCTTCGATGTGCTCATAATCGAGCACCGTCGAACGCTCGGTGCGAATCACCGTCGGCTGCGGCGGGCAATCCTCGACCAGCTCGACGTCGGTCGTCTCGTCGTCGAGCACCGTGTTCTCGCCTTCCGGCGTAACCAGCGCCGTCAGCTCGATGTCTTCCGGATCGCTCACCGCGTAGCGCGGCAGCTCAAACTCGGTCACGTCCTCGAACGTGCAGTCGTTGTCATCGCAGCGCACCGGCTGATCGAGCGGCACGCCGATCGTCAGCGGCTCGCCCGTCGCATCCTCCACCAATCGTCCGTCCTCGCGCAGTTGCAACACGAGCGTGAACGGCTCGCCGTGATGCGCGTGCTCGATGTCCACTTCATATCGCACATTCAGCCGCCACGAGCCGGCGTCGTGCGTCAGGCGCGCGTCGAGCTGTTCGATATCCGCCTCGGCCCGCGTCAGGTGCTCGTCGCCGGCAGCGGCCGTGCCCGCCAGCATTCCGCCCAGGACTCCGATCGAGAGCCGCTTCCATAGCCCGCAGCGAAACATGTGTCGTTCCTCGAGTCGCCGCGGGCCCGCGTGCCCCGCAACAAGCGGTCGCAAGTCAGGCCATGCGGCGTTCGGGGAGTTGGACGATCGAGGTTCGGCGGGTATTCAAAATGCACCGATGACTCGCCGTGAAATGGAGAACAGCGGCCCCCCGCTGTTTCTTTTTTTGGGGGAGCGCCGTAGCCCACGGCAGCGCTCCGTCTCGGGTACCATGCCGACGGCCGTTCGCGTCGGCATGCTCTTTGGCACGGCTACCAATGGTGGGCGATGGCCAACCCTACAGGTGTCAAATCAACCGCGCGACTCGTCTCGCTCAAGCTTCACGGCGTTCGCCGCAGGAAGTGGTCCGCCGGCGACCAATTTCTTGGCGCGCGAATCGACGCGAAGATTGAGCCCCTCCAACGTCCGAGCGCCGAGGAGCTGAAGATCGCCCGGCTGAGCGAACACGACTTCGTCGGTCGTGTGCACGCCGGCGGCGCGAATCACGGCAAAACCGACCCGCCGCGTGATGGTCTGGCCATTCGCCATCTGGAAGACCAAGTCTTTTTTCTCCGCGGCGATGCCGAGGCGGCGCAATACGTCTTCAGCGACCCAGGTGTATTCGCTGCCCGTATCGACCAGCACCTTGTCGATACGAACGACCTTTGCCCGATCGAGGTGGCTGCTGATTTCGCACTCGACGTAAAACGTTCCCATTTTCGCGGTGCCTTTCTTTCGGGCGCGCCCACCCTGCTCGGCATTACCCGCCGTAGCGCGGCGAGCGGTCGATTTCGATTTGGCGACCATCGTTTCACCTGCATGAAAGTGTACTCGCCCGGCACGCGCTACGTCGGGTCGGCATCCGCCACGTTTTCGCTATGGCACGCGCCTGAAGCTCCGGGCCTTGGCGAGTGCCAGTGCTCTCGCGGTCCTTCGCGCGGGCGTGAATTCGTCCGACTGCCGAGTGCAAGAGCATGTTTACGCGGGGTACAGCGAAGACATGCCACCCGCCGCGGATGGGCGCTGGGGCGCGGGCGCTTTTGTTGCGAAAATGTGGGCGCGCAGTGGGGCTATGGAGGTGGCGGGAATCGAACCCGCCGGCGCTTTGGCCGACTTGCCTTGCGACAATTCGGCTTGGCGCCGCCGAGAATCCGCTTGCGCGGATTCACAACACAGTGCGGCTCGTTTTGGGGTCTTTGCAGCCGAGCGACCGCGAGCGGAGGTCTTGTGCCGAAGCCTTGCCTAGCTTCGGCTATCTGCGAGCACATTCTCCGGACACGGTGTTAGCCGTTGCCCAGGACGCG
>JBJXFK010000014.1:0-19456 GCA_046155505.1 Phycisphaerae bacterium | reverse complement strand
AACCGCAACGGGGCACGCGATGTCGGCGAGCCAGGCGTCGCGAACTGGGAGATCATCATCGATGACTACACCTGCCAGGTCTCCTACCGCGTCGTGACCGATGTCGACGGCGACTATTGCGCACTGGTGTGCGCCGGAACGATATTCGTGCGCGAAGCGGAGAAACCCGGTTGGATTCAGACACAGCCAGCCGCCGCCGGATACAACCTCGTCGTGATTCAGGGCGAAGTTCTGGGCGGGATCGACTTCGGCAACTTCGCGACCAGCTCGTGCCCGCCCGCCGACCTGAACATCATTCTCGGCACCGGCGTTGACGATGGTGGAATCCCGATCGCCCCACAACGCACCGACCCCGCTCCGTGGCTGGTGCTCTCCGATTCGATCAGCTCCAACTTCGATCCGCACCAACCCGCCGTCGTCCCGCCCGCGCTCAACTGGGCCACGCAGCCTGGGGCCGAATGGGTGTCGACCAGCTACAACGCCGGCGTGATCGGCGCACCGAACGGTGTGTACGTCTACCAAGCCTGCTTTTGTCTCGACTCTCGATTCAACAATCCAAATCTCGTCCTGTCAGTCCTCAGCGACAATCAGGCTGATGTGTTTCTGAACGGCGGGCTGATCGGTTCAACCCCCGAGAATTCGTTGTTCGGTCCGCCGACGCTCATCACGGTCTCGGACTACTTCCAGTTTCGCATCGGCATGAACTGCATCCGTGTCGAGGTAACCAATACCAGCGGCCCCACGGCGATCAACATCGCCGGACAGGTCGTGGCGACATCGGGCGAGTGTTGCAACTCGGATCTCGAGTGTCAGATTCCGTGCCCGCCATGCGCCACCGTCACTTCCGAACCAATGTGCGCCGACGAGTACGTCGATACGACCAACGGAGGTTGCGCGCCGCCACACGTCGGTTTCACGGATATCAACTGCGATGAAGTGGTGTGCGGCAGCGCGGGCACGTTCACTCGAGCCGGCCAGCCGACCCGCGACGAGGATTGGTACCGGATTTTTCTCGAAGATCCATGCAGCCTGACCTGGCGCGTGACCTCCGAATTTGCGGTCGATATCGAGATTCGTTCGGCCAACTTTGGTTGCCCGGGAACGGTCGTCGCGAGCGCGACTGGCGGTCCGTGCGGCGAGGCGGTCGCGTCGCTCCCCGCCGCGACGCCGGGGTTCTATCTGCTCGTCGTTCGCCCACATGCCGCAAGCGACGTCGCCTGCGACTCGAAGTACATCGCCGGCGCGTTCTGCTGTCGCGATTGCGACCAGGCGGTCACATACGACCAGATGGGGAACATTGTCCTTCCGCCGGACTTTGACCCGTCCCAGCAGATCATCGCAGAATCAGGTGAAGAAGACCGTGGCTTTGTCGAAGACCTGTATCCCCAGTTCAACACCAGCGTCGATACCTGGTATCCCTGCTATCCATGTCAGCCGTCACTCGGCGAGGAACCGGGGCAAACGGTTGACTGGGAGCAAGCACTCGTCGACGAAGGGATCAGCGCCCCGCCGGACGAGATTGTCGCCGCTCTCGAACAGTGGGAAGAGCAGATCGCGGCTCAATTCGGCAGCGAACCCGACGCGCTGCTCACCGCGCCGCCAGTAAGCGACTCGTATTCGCCGCGCGGCCCACACTGCACGCGCGCAGGATGCAAGTATGTGTTTGGCGGGCGCGACATCGTGTTCGTACACGGTCTGCGCCTGACGCCGCTGAGGCACGAAATTCTCGGTACCGACCCCCGCGCCGCGGACACATGGAACCCGCCGGCGACGTTTCCGGGGCGCGGCGCGAATCCCGAGTACTACGACAATCGTCCGTACGGCGGAGTCTACGGGTATTGGAAGGAAGGTGCGGATCGTTACTGGCAGCAGCACATCGATCGATTCCTGAAGCGACGTGGGATCATGAATCGGTACCTAATCGTCTGTTTTCCGTCGACTGATCGGCTGGAGGTCGGCATTCAGGCCATCCTCACCCAGATTGGTGACGCGATGCGCGACGGTCTCGGCGTGGTTGATCCGGCGATCCACCCGGATGCGCCGACGAACACGGTGATTTCGGATTTCGGGACGCCGAGTTTCGTGATCGTGTCGCACTCGACGGGCGGTTTGATCTCATCGGCAGCCATGTCGGCTGCGGCGAACAACACTTCTCTCAACGCCCAGCACATCGCGGCTCACTGCAAGGGGCATGTCGCGTTTCATGCGGTTTTCAGCGGCTCGCGTCAGGCGACTGCGGCAATCGCAGTGGTAGCGCCGTTCTCGATGGGCATCCTCGGCCCGACACCGTGGGCGTGCGACTGGCTCAAGAAAACGCTTTTCGGCACGGAAAACGGGATGGAGACCGAAGATTGCACGCTCTTCAACATCAACCCCGGCGTAGTCCTGCGTAGCAACCTTGTCGATCTGGTGCCCACGATCACGCAACTGAAATGGCATCGATACCTGCGCACGAGCCCGGTCCGCACGCTCACCGTCGTCTCCGGCCATCCATCCTACATGTATCCGTTCAAGTACATCCTGCATCCGGGCTTTGATGACGGCGTATCTTCGATGAACAGCCAGGTCGCCAGCCCGAACTTCACCTTGTTCTGGCCAAGCCTGCTGAAAATTGACAGCTTCCGGCGCTTCGGCCCGTTCATCATTCCCAATCTCCCGCTGAGTTCCTGGTATCCGCTCTTTGATCGGGGCGTGGCGGAGTTCTACCCGTTGCGCGCCGCGCTCCTGTGGACCGAGCAGGTCTTTGATCGCTGGTCGTCGGGCAAAATGGGCCTCCTGCTCGCACCATTTCACGCAGCGTCGGCCGCGACGCCCTACGTGTCGGTGACCGGCATGCTCGAACCCAAAGTCGAATTCTTCGCACCCGAGCCTGGCGGACTGTTGGGACTCATCCCGGCGGTTCGCGATCAATTTGACCCGCTTCGTCGGTTGGCGAATCACTTTTCGTACATTCAAAGCACCGCCGGGCACTTTGATGCGACGCCCAGCTACGACGACTCGCCGCCGTTCCCGCACTTTCCGAATTATCGCGAGTCGTTCGGCGCGTCGAATCGAGAAGAAACGCGCGTCATCACCGATCAGGCGGTGTATCAGCCGTACGCCATGCCGCACGCCCCCCTCGACGGGCAGCCACTACTTACCGATGCGTGTACGCCGAAATTGAAAGAAACGGTCAAGTACAACCGCTGGCGCATCCCCCGCCGCTTCGGCCGACCACCGCTTTACCTGTACATCTGGAAACGAACGTATCACCAGTTGGAGTCGTTCGGCGGAAAGCACGAAGCCAATTACATCTACGACTCGGTGTTGTGCGAGACCGTCAATCCATGCCAGGCCCCGGAAGTCGACTGCAACGAAAACGGCATCGACGACATCTGCGAAGTGCGCGACGGATTCGATTGCAACGCGAACGGTTTTCCCGACAGTTGCGATATCGCCTCGGGTACGTCGCTCGACACCGACGGCAACGGCCGACCCGACGAGTGCGATCCGCCTCCCTGTCCCGGCGACGTCAACGGCGACCAATTCGTTAACCTGACCGATCTGTCGATACTGCTCGCGAATTTCGGCGACGTTGGCTCGCCGTCGACCGGCGACCTGAATGGTGACGGCGACGTGAACTTAACCGACCTGTCGTTCCTGCTGGCTCGGTTCGGGACGGGTTGCTGATGCGGCGTTAGCGGCGATGGGGTTGATAACGCCGTCGGCCATAGTGTTGAACGGTGCGAGCCGGCGCTCAATCAGACGCGCGTGCGCGACGCGGAACCGGTCGACATTCGGCGGTGCCGAACCGTCGCGCGATTCGCAGACGGTGATCCGCCAACGACCGTTCTAGCTGGGCGTCGCGTCGTCCTTCGGCATCTTCGGTTCGTCATCCTGTGAAAATCGCGTTGAAATCGCATTATATAACCATTAGAATTTCGGGCGTACAGGAATTCGCCGCGTCGCGGCGTCTTAGGGCACGGCCGAACACTACCGCCTGGAGGGGCAACATCATGCGTCAGCTTCTTTCTGCATTCGCGCTCGCCGCGACGGCTTCCACGCTTTTCGCCGGTAACGTCGGCGTCCTGCTAATTCCCGATTCGGGAACCGACAAGATCTGGGCGTTCAACGCCTTCGACGGGTCGCTGATCAGCAACAACTTTATACCCGCCGACGGGCGCATGGTGCAGCCCATCAACGCCGTCGACAGCGGGCGCAGCACGATCCTGGTCACCGATGAACTCGCCGATTCGGTCTTCGAATATGGCTACAACGGTAGCTACATCGGCACATTCGCCGGCCCCAGCTCGGGCATTGATGGCCCGTTCGGCCTCGAAGTCGCGGGCAACAGTGTCTACGTCGCCTCGAACGTCAACGGCAAAATCGTCCGCTACGACAGCAACGGGGCCAACCCGACCGACTGGGCCACCGGCGTCGGCACGCCGCGCGATCTTGAGTTTCGTGCGAACGACGTGCTCGTCACGGAAAGCGGCGGCGACGATGTCGTCCGCTATGACTTCTCCGGCGCGCTGCAAGGCCCGTGGCACAACTCCGATGGCGTTAGCGGTATCGACTTCCCGCAGCAAATTCAGCTCGAAAGCGACGGCGGCGCGCTGGTCGCCGGCTTCACCGCACCGTTCGGCATCTACGACTACAACCCGGACGGCACGCAGAATCGCTACTACGGCGGGCTGATCACGTCGCCGCGCGGCGTCTATCGCCTGGGCGACGGAAACATCCTCTACGCGGGCGGCACGCAGATCCGCAAAATCGACGCGGTCAGCGGCATCGAGACCGGCATCTTGAACCAGTCGGGCGCGAGCTTCCGCTTCATCGAATACTCGCCGCTGCCCGAGCCGACCAGCCTGGCGCTGCTCGTGCTGGGTGGCATGCTCATTATGAAGCGACGCGCATAGTCATCCGCGAGGCGTCCGGCGAGCCATCCGAACGCGACGCCCAAGCGAGTGATCGCGAGCACCAGCGCGCCATCCGAACGCGACGCGCAAGCGAGTGATTGGCTCGCGCAGCGGGCGACGCATTGTTCGAGCCCGAAGAAAGCAGCCGAGGGCGGCAGCTCCACAACGCAAACCGCAGTGCTCCACGAAGAAACCGCGGAGGGCCGCGGTGCTCCATTTGTGTCTCTTTGCCGGCCACTATTTCGCGCGCGACTTCTCGAGCACACCCTCGGCCCACTTGCGCCATGCGTCCGCTTGCGGCCCTTCGCTCGCGTCGTTTCGAATGAGCTGCGCCGCCACCTGCCCCGCGATGTGCCGGTCAAAGTAGCGCAGATTCCACTCGCGCATTGTTCCGTCGAGCGACGCCGAGACGAGTGTGTTGCCGTCGTCGCAGAATTTCACCGCCATGACCGCGTCGGTGTGACCGTCGAGTGATGCCAGCGGGCGACGCGTCGGCAAATGCCAGAGCCGCAATCCCCCGCCGCTGTCGCCTGATGCGATGAGCTGCCCGTCCGCACTGATATCGAGGCAGTAGATTTCCTGACTGTGACCGGCCAGCGAGTCCACCTGCGTCCCGGTCACCGCGTCGAAAATCATCACCACCCGCGCCGCGCCCGCCGCGGCCAGCCAGCGCCCATCGCTCGAAAACCGCACGGTGCGCATCGGTAAGCCGAGCGTCATGTGCCACGACTGCGCCGCGCCCGTCGCAAGCGTCCAGACCAGCAGTTCCCCGTTGCGAATCGCGCCCGCCAGTCGCTTTCCGTCCGGCGAGAACGCGAGTTGCGGCACGCGATCGCGAACGGCGGGCAATTCGCGCAGCGGCGTGCCGTCGCGTGCGCTCCACAGCCGCACGATCTGGTCATCGCACGCGGTCGCGAGCGTCTCGCCGTCCGGGCTAAACGCGAGGTGACTCTGTTTGGTCGGGTGCGCGATCAGCAGCGGCGGCTGATCGAGTCGACCATCGGGCCACAGCAGCGATTCGCGCCCATAGGTCGTCGCGGCGATCGCCCCCTCGCGCGGCGAAACATCAATCGACGCGATCACCGCCGATGTACCGGTGTCGAACGAGCTGATCGCGCGCGTCTTGCGATCGACCGAGATCACGCGCGACAGCCTGCCGCCGCTCAAGATCGTGCGCTCGGCATTCTTGAACGCCACGGCGAATAACGTGTCGCCGTCGGCGCGCGTCACGATGACTGCCGGGTCGGGCTGAAGTTCCCATAATCGAATTTCGCCGTTGCCCGCCGTCCAAAGCCCGCGCCCGTCGGGCGTCATGGCGAGCCCGGTGATCATGCGACGATGTGCGATAAACGACTGTATCTTGCTACCCGTGGCGCCGTCGAAGAGCCGCACAACGCCGCGAATGTCGCCGACCGCGACGAGCGTGCCGTCGGCAGTTGAAGCTGCAAATCGGCCGTCGCCCGCACGTTCCGAAAACGGCACGAGCGACGGCGTGTTCGTGCGCAAGTCCCAGACGCCGCCGGGACTCTCCATCCACAGGTCGATCAATCGCGAATCGTCCGGGCAGAACATCAAATCGCCGCCGGGTTGCAGCACATCGTCTTTCGCGTGTCGCGCGGGCGTCGCGAAAATTTCGCGCCCATCGTCGATTTTCCAGACGCGCAGCGCGCCCGTGGGCGAACGGGCCGCAAGCATCGTCTCGTCGTTCGAAAACGCCAGAGTGTCCACGCCGCCAGCCGGTACGGCAATGCGGACGACGTCGCTGCGCGGCGAAATCCGCTGAATCACGATGTCGGAGTCATCGATGACAGCATACAGGCTCGCGGTGCGCGAGATGGCCGAGCAGCGCGTCGGCTCGACGAGCAGTCGCTCGGCCCGATCCGTGCCCGCGATTCGTCGCTGAATGTCGATGCCATCGACGTAACGCTCAACGACATGACTACCGCTCGGGTCGATGTACAGGCGACACCAACGGACGGTGCGGCTGATCGTCCACGAATCAACCACGCGTCCGGTCGCGTCGTAGCGACTGACCAAGCCGGCTCGATTGACAGTCCAGAATCCCCCAACGGCGTCCAGAATGAAATATCGCGACTCGATCGGCAGCGGCACGACCGTCTGCGCACACGGGCGCACGCGATAGAGCTCCCAAAGCGCCCAGTACGGCTCGATTCCCCCCGGCGGCTCCAACAATCGCGTCGCTGAGCCGGCGTCGCGACTGCGGTCGAACAAAAACTCCGGCCACAATAGCCGCTCGGCCTGCTCGAAATTTCCGAGCAGCCCCGCCATGCGACCCTGATTGATCGTGCTCTCCGAAAGCGACGCGGCCAGCGCCCCCGCGCTGCGAACCGCCTGCTGCTCGAGCTGAGTCGAACGGCGGTACAGCAACGTCATCGAAATCGACACGACGGTGAGCAGCACAACGAACGCCGCACCGATCACGAGGCTCTGCCGATAGCGCCGCAGGTTCTTGCGCAGCAGGTAGAGCGCGCTATCGCGCTTGGCCTCGATCGGCTCGCCCGCGAGATAGCGCGACAGGTCGCGGGCCAGATCGCCGGCGCTCTGATAGCGCCGATCGCGGTCTTTCGACAGGCATTTCAGGACGATCGTGTCGAGTTCATCGTTGACGTGCGTGCCAGTCGTCGACGCGCGTGCGCTCGGACGCGGCGCTTCGCGCGTGAGGATGTTGTCGATCGCGTCGCGCAGGTTGCTGCCGATATCAAACGGCAATTCACCAGTGAGGATTTGATACAGGATCGCGCCGAGCGAATACACGTCGGTACGCAAATCGATGTGCGCCGCGTCGCCGCTGACCTGCTCGGGCGATGCCCACGGCAGCGACCCGACAAATTGCCCCGTGCGCGTCATCGCCGAATCGGCCGTCGCATCGGTCGGCTTGGCCAGGCCGAAATCGACCACATGCGGCTCGCCCTGCGCGTCGATCAAAATGTTGCTCGGTTTCAAGTCGCGATGCATCACGCCGCGCAAGTGGGCCGCGTGTACCGCTTCGCAGATTTTCACGAACATGGCGAGAATCGGTCGCAGCGTCGCATCGGTCGGCCGCGTGGCTTCTTCGTCGTGCGCTGAGTCAACGTCGCTCGTCGGCGCGGCGGCCGTCCAGATTTCCGCATGTCGCACGGCGCGATCGAGCGGCAGTCCCTCGACATAGTCCATCACAAAATAGTGAAACCCCGACGCGGTGCCGGCGTCGTGTACGGCGATGATATTCGGATGGTCGAGCCGGGCCAGCGTCTCGATCTCGCGCGTGAAGCGCTGCCGATCGGCCATCGTGGCGAACGGCCCCTGCTTCATCACCTTGATCGCGACCGAGCGATTCGTCGAAAGCTGCCGCGCCAGAAACACCACGCCCTGCCCGCCGGCGTGCAGCTCGCGCACCATCTCATAGCCGGCGATGTTGATATCAATCGGTCGCTCGACCTGCGTGTGGGAAGGCAGCGCCCCGCCGATCGCAAAGCCGCGCAAAAATGCGTTGTCAGCGTTGATGCGGTCAAGTGCGCCGCGACAGATGGGACAGCGCAACAAGTGACCGGCGATTTGCACCGACGGCGGCCCGAGCAGATGTGCTTCGAGCAATTCGATGGATGGGCAAGCGTCAAGTTCGGACATGATGATCCACCGGAAAGGCGAATCATACCGCTAGTGTTCGACCGCGCGACGGATTACTTCCGCTTCTTGCCCTTCGGCGGTTCGTCTTCCTCGTCGTCCTCGAACATCGCATCGACCGGCGACATCGGGCCGCCGTCCTCCTCGGAATCGAGATCGCCGAGATCGAGAATATCGTCAAAATCGTCATCGCTCACGGGTGCGACAGACGCCTGCCGCAGCGGCGGAGCGGCGTCGGGCTTGATCGTCGCCGGCATGCCGTCGATCTGAACCGTGAAAATCACCGGGCCGACGGTCAGTTTGTCGCCGGCCTTGAGCTTTGCCTCGGCAAGCTGCTTTCCGTTGACGAAGGTGCCGTTGGTGCTGCCGCCGTCGCGAATCGTCAACTCGCGCCCATTCAGCGAGATGATGCAATGCTCGCGCGAAACGTCTGCTGTCGGAATGCGCAAATCCGCGTCCGACCGCCGGCCAATAATCGTTTGCGGCTTGCTGATCGGGAAGTCCCGCCGCTCGCCGTCCTTGAACATGACCAACACGACCTTCATATGGGGTCGCCCTTTTCTAATGAATGCCGCGGCCCAACCGACCCGCGGTCGCGATGCGTCGCTAGAATCCGCTGCAACGTGAAAATGAAGCGCGTGAATCCTACGATGCGACCCGCATGATGACAACGACCCGCAGCCCCCAGATCGTCCGCTCGGCATACGTCCATGTGCCGTTCTGCCAGACGATTTGCGGCTACTGCGATTTTTACTCGGTGCTCGTCGATCGCAAGGCTATGCACCCGCTGGTCGATGCCCTGATCGCCGACTTTGACCGCGAGGTCGCGACGCGACCTGTACGGCTTGAGACAATCTTCGTCGGCGGCGGCACGCCCACGACGTTGCCACCCGTGGAACTACGACGCCTGCTGTCGCGGTTACACGCCGCTGCCGACCCGGATCGTCCGCTCGAATTCACGGTCGAAGCCAACCCGGCGACCGTCACCGCCGAAATCGCCGCGACGCTGGTCGAGAGCGGCGTCACGCGCGTCTCGGTCGGTGCACAGTCGTTTGACCCCTCCGAACTGCGCGTGCTGGAGCGCATTCACCAGCCGCCACAGGTCGCCCAGACGGTGCAGATTTGCCGCGACGCGGGGATCGCGCAGGTGAATCTCGACCTGATCTTCGCGGTGCCGGGGCAGAGCGTAGATTCGTGGCGGCGAAATCTGGAGCAGGCGATCGCGATCGGCCCGGATCATCTGAGCTGCTATGCCCTCACTTACGAGCGCGGCACACCGCTGTTCGAACAGCGCGAGGCCGGCGATGTGAAAGCGCTCGACGAGGACACCGAAGCCGACATGTACGAGCTGACGATCGAATTGCTCGCGTCGGCGGGCTATCAGCAGTACGAGATCAGCAACTTCGCCCGGCCCGGCTGCGAGTGTCGGCACAACCTCGTGTACTGGCACAACGAACCATACCTGGGCATCGGCCCGTCGGCGGCTGGGTTTGTCGAAGAGGTGCGATACAAGAACATCCCGGACCATCGCGAGTATGTGCGGGCCGTGAGCGAAAGCCGGTCGGCGTGGCTGTCACAGGAAAAACTCAGCCCGGATCAGCGGGCGCGTGAAACGATGATGCTGTCGCTTCGTCTGAACGAGGGCCTCGACCGGGCGGCGTTTCGGCGACGATTCGGCAACGACCCGACGCATCTCTTCGGCGACGCAATCGAAAAGCACGCCGAGCTGGGCCTGCTGGTCACAACAGACGATCGCATCGTACTCACGCCGCGCGGTCGCCTGCTCGCCAACGCGGTAATCGCGGACTATCTCTAGCACGCGCTGGAGCACCGCGGCCCTCCGCGGTTCTTCGTCGCGCAATGGAGCACCGCGGCCCTCCGCGGGTCTTCTACGCCCCGAATGCCGGCCTTGTGGAGCAGCCGCCCCCGGCTGCTTTCTTGAGAACCGATCTGCGTCAAGCACAACCGCCGTGGCCCGCTGCGCTCCCTCGGTTACCGCTCAGAATTCGCATTTCACAAAAATTCACTTGAATTCCCCCCACCCCCCTGCGTAAGCTATGCAACAATTGAAGTGATTCAGTTCCCTCGAACAGGAGGCCCGCCCATGCGTGTGACCCAAACCATCGCCATCGTGCGGGCGTCCGCCTGATTCGGCTCGAGTAGCATCGGTCTTCGTTTTCTGACCGGTCCGCGCGGCTAATTCACGTCGCAAAACGTGAATCGGGCTGCATGCATTGTCGCCGTCCGAATCCCGCCCCACCCTCGCACGATTCCACCAACAACCTGACCGTTGTGACGCACCGTCGTGTCGTTGCGCGCTCGCACTGCTCGGCATTGACTGGCCGGTTTGCGCGAGCACTGCGCGACCACCCGACGCCATGCGTCCGAGTGATCGCACGAACTTTGCCAAGGATTTTTACAGCAATGACGCTTGAACAGCTTGGATTTGACGAATATTTCGCTGACGCATTCTCAACCATCCGACCCCAGCTTCGCCTGGACAACCCCGCCGCGCTGGTCCCCGCGCGCGTCGCCCGCGAAGATCGCGGCAGCTACGTCATATACACCGCGGGCCGAGCGCTGCGTGCATCGGTCAGCGGCGCGATGCGCTACGCCGCCGGCGCACGCTGCGCATTTCCCTCTGTCGGCGATTGGGTGATCGCTTCGGCTCGCTCGCAAGAGCAGGCTGCGACGATCCACTCGCTCCTGCCGCGCCGCTCGTCGGTCACGCGCAAATCCGCCGGCACGCGCGGCGATGCGCAGGTGCTCGCCGCGAACATCGACCTGCTGCTGATTTGCTGCGGACTGGACCACGACTTCAACGCCCGCCGCATCGAGCGCTATGTGACGCTCGCCTACGCCGGCGGCGCATCGCCCGTCATTCTGCTGACCAAGGCCGACCTCAGCCCCGAGGCAGACGCGATGCGGGCCGAGCTTGAAATGACCTGCGTCGGCGTGCCGTGCCACACGGTCAGCGTGATCGACGATCGCGGCGTCGACGACGTGCGGCACATGTTGCCCAGCGGCGTGAGCGCGGCACTGGTTGGCTCATCCGGCGTCGGCAAATCGACGCTCACCAATCGACTGCTCGGCGAACAACGCCTCGCGACCGCAGCCGTGCGTGAAGACGACAGCCGCGGGCGACACACGACCACCTTTCGACAAATGCTGCTGATTCCCGGCGGCGGCGTGATCATTGACACGCCGGGAATGCGCGAGTTGCAGGCCTGGGCCGACGAGGACGACGTCGCCGGTGCGTTCGGCGAGATCGAATCGCTCGCGCGGCACTGCCGATTCCGCGACTGCACGCACAACAGCGAACCCGGCTGCGCGATTCACGCCGCCGTCCAGCGCGGCGATCTCGACGAGCGCCGCGTGCAGAACTACCACAAGCAGATTCGCGAGCTGCAATACCACGACCGCAAGGAGGACCACGCGGCATACCTCGCGGAGAAGAACAAGTGGAAGGTCATCCACAAGGCGGCGCAGAAACACATGAAGTACAAGTATGGCACGTCGTAGGGTGGGCACCGCCCACCATTCCGTCGCTCACCGACGACGCGCGGAGTGGTGGGCAATGCCGGGTGCCATGCCGACGGCCGTTCGCGTCGGCGTGCATCAGTTCGTAGGGTGGGCATCCCGAAGCGCATCGGCGCACGTGGGCACCTGCCCCGTCGCCAACATGCGCTCCAAATAGGGCTTGCACGAGCCGCAACCCGTGCCGGCAAGTTCCGCCGCGACAACCGCGTCAACTGTCGGTAGATTTCGCTGACGCGCCGCGCGCAGAATCGCGCTCATCGGAGTGTCGTGACAGATGCAGCGCAGCTCTTCCATCCGCGAAGTATATGCCCGCCCGGCTCAGGGCGTTGTCGGCGACGGCACGCTCTGAGCCGGAAGCTGCCGGTCGAGCCATTCGTTGATCCGCCCGCTGTACGTCTCAAAATCAAGCTCGATCATCTCGCCGTGCCCGCCGCGCATCTCGAAAAATTCTTTCGGCTCGGTGGCCGCGTCAAACACGATCTCGCCGCCGCGAAACGGCGTCACGTCGTCCTCGGTCGAGTGCAAAAACAGCTTTGGCTCATCAACGCGTTTCACATGCCGCTCAATGTCGAACCCGCCCGGCACGACCTCCGTCAGATACAACTCGGCAATCTCCCACAGCACGTCGATCTCGATATTGAGCACATCTTCGAGATAAAGCTGCGGCTCTTTGTCCAAGATCAGGCACGCCTCGAACATCACCGCCTTCAGCTCGCGCCGCACCGCGACCCATGCCGTCACCGGCGTACCCGTGCTGACGCCGAATGCGACCACATTCGCATGTCGGGCAAGTGCGTAATCGACGACCGCCAGCCCGTCATCAAGCAGCCGGGCAAGGTCGAGCGGGCCGCCGCTGCTTTCGCCAAATCCTTCATAGTCCATCAGAATCACGTCGAATCCGCTCGGCACGAACACCGGCAGACCGATGAGATATCGCGATTTGTTTTGGTCCGAGCCGGGAATGATCACCACGATGCCGCGTGGATTCTCAGCCTTCACATGCCAGATCGATACGTGTCGATCCTTGGCGATCGGCACGTCAATCGCGTCGAACACATAGCCGAGATCGGCAGGCGATCGCGCTACGTCCGGCGTCGGGCGAAGGAAGATCTTTTCCACCGAAATCGGCGGCTCTGTCGAGCATCCAGCGACTGACGCGGCAAATACGCCGCCGAGCACCCAGCACCAACGCATGCCCAGGACTCCGTTCGATTGGACCGACGCCGATACGTCACAGCATCAAACGTCGGCGCTACACGTCGGCATTCAGCACCCGCAGGTCTTCCGGCTCCGCCTCGCCGGTGACAAAACGGCGAACGTGCGGCTCCTTGGTCTGCAATACCTGCTCAGGTGTTCCATCGGCAATAAAACGACCATTCCAAAGCATCAGAATGCGGTCGCCAACCTCGGCGGCGAGCTTCATATCGTGCGTCACCACAATGCCCGTGACATGCACTTCCTGCTGCAAATGTCGAATCAGCTTGTTGATCACGTCGGACCGCTGCGGATCAAGCCCCGCCGTCGGCTCGTCATACAAAATGACCTTCGGGGCCGGTTCCATTGCAATGCCGCGTGCGATCGCGACCCGCTTCTTTTCGCCACCCGAAAGGTCCGCGGGCCGCTTTTTCTCAAACCCCGTAAGCCCCACGATGGCGAGCGATTGCGCGACCAGCTTGCCGATTTTTGCGCGATCGAGCCGCGCCGTGCTGTTCTGCACCATCGGAAATGCCACGTTCTCGGCGACGGTCATCGAATCGAACAGCGCGTTGAGCTGAAACACAAAGCTGATTTGCCGCCGAATCGGAATCATCTCCTGCTCGTGCAGCTTGTCGATCCGTCGGCCTTCGAAAAACACCTCGCCGCGATCGGGGCGCAGCAATCCGACGATGTGCTTGAGTAGCACGCTTTTGCCCGTGCCCGAACGTCCGATGATGACGGTCGTCTTGCCGCGCTCGATGCGCAGATCGATGTCGTCGAGCACGCGCTGTCGCCCGAAAGACTTACTGACCTGCGATAGTTCGATGATGGTGCTGTTGTCGCTCAACTGACCCGCTTCCGTGCGAAGTTCCAACGCTCCAACTGCGCCAATTTCCGCGCCTAAGAAACGCCGCGCCGAAGGACATCCGATGAAGCATACAGCGGGACTCTCGCCTGGGCGACGCCCGAAAATATGAGGACCACCCATGTCGGCAGCCAAAATCCGTGTACTCGTCGTCGACGACTCGGTCTTCATGCGCACCATGCTCAAAGGCGCGCTTGGCTCGCTGCCCGATGTCGAGGTCATCAGCACCGCACAAAACGGGGCCGAGGGACTCGACAAAATCCGCTCGATGAAGCCCGACGTCGTCACGCTCGACATCGAAATGCCGGGCCTCACCGGCCTGCAAGTCCTCGAAGCCGTCATGAAGGAGTGTCCGACGCCGATCGTCGTGGTCTCGACCAAGACCCAAACGGGCGCAAAAACGACCATGGAAGCGCTCGAACGCGGCGCGGTCACCTGCCTGGCAAAGCCGCTCGCCGAAAAGGGCACGACGCTCGAAGCGTTTCGCGAGTCGGTCGTTCACGCCGTCCGCGATGCGGCCCACGCCAACCGTTCGCAACTGACCGGCCACAAAGCCGCGCCGCCGCCCAAGGCCCTCGCCGTCGCCGACATTCCGATGGACGTGGTCATCGCGATCGGCATTTCCGCCGGCGGCCCGCAAACTTTGCACGCGCTGCTTCCCAGCTTCCCCGCGCATTTTCCGCCGATCGTGCTGACGCAGCACATGCCCGCTGGTTTCACCGGACCGTTCGCCGAACGGCTGAATCAGTCGTGCCAGCTCGAAATCAAAGAGGCCCGCACGAATGACGAGCTGAAACCCGGCCGGCTGCTGCTCGCTCCCGGCGATTTTCACCTGCGCGTCTGCAAGCAGGGCCGCAAGCTGATGGTCGCGCTGTCTGACGGACCGAAAGTTTCGGGCTTTCGTCCGTCGGTCGATGTCATGTTCGATTCGGTCGGCGCAGCGGTCGGCGGGCGAGCGGTGGCGTGCGTGCTGACCGGCATGGGCAACGACGGCTCGGCGGGTATTCGCATGCTCAAGCAGCACGGGGCCAAGACCATTGCGCAGGATCAGGCGACGAGCGTCGTTTATGGCATGCCCAAAGCCGCATTCGAAACCGGCTGCATCGATCGCGTCGCCCCGCTCGGCGGTGTGTTGAATGCGATCATCGAGGCCGCCCGCTCATTCGCCCGCGAGCCGGTGGGTGTGTAGCGGGATCCGCGAATCTGAACGCCGAGCGTGAGCGAGCGGGGTCGTGTGCCAGTCCGATCGGTTCGCCGTGCGCACCTTTGCGTTTTCTTCGAGAAATCGCCGAGGGTGCTCAGGCGCCGCCCCTGTTGTTGAGCAACTTTGTTAGCGGGCCGGTTCTGGGAATTGAGGTACGGAGGCACGGAGGCACGAAGGCACGAAGGCACGGAGTGGAATCGGCGAGAGCCGTGCGCGCGGGGCGTGCAGATTTTGTCGGCGCGCAGTGGGGCTATGGAGGTGGCGGGGATCGAACCCGCCGGCGCGGAGGTCGAATTGTCTTGCGACAATTCGACCTTGCGCCGCCACGAATCCGCGCTTCCGCGGATTCACAACCCAGTGCGGCTCGTTTTGGGGTCTTTGCTGCCGAGCGACCGCGAGCGGAGGTCTTGTGTCGAAGCGTTGCCTCGCTTCGGCTATCTGCGGGCACATTCTCCGGACACGGGATTAGCCGTTGCCCAGGACGCAGGCGATGTTGAGTCGTCTGCGACGGAGAATGCGCGGCACGAATTCGGCGGCGCAGCCTCGGGCTTTTTTCGCGACCGGGACCGAGGCGGCGGATCCGGCGCTACGCCAAATGGAACGCCGCGATTGCGCGCGGTGTTCGTGTGTGTGCAAAATGCGCTGCGGTGTCGCTTTGGCGCGAGAACGCAACGGTGCCGTTGCGGGCCTCGAAGACCTGCGCTGCGCGGGTTTCGACGCCGGCCGGCGAGGCTGGTGAGTCGAATCGAGCAGAGCGGGTTGGGGTGGCCTCGTGCGAGTGCTGCTTTTTGAATCACGGGTTAGGAAACCCGTGATACAGAGACGGGTTGGAAAACCCGTCCCACAAGACAGGTTGGAAACCTGTCCCACAAGAGCGCTCGCCGGTCACGCACTGTGTTGTTTTTGGGCCAGGCCCTCCGAAGAGTGCTCAGTGTTCAGTGCTCAGTGCTCAGTGAAGACGAGCCAGTGACACGGGTTGGTTTTTTCCGCGCCGGCACGGTGCCGGTGCTGGGTTGCGCTTCGCCGGTGATCGGGCGGCGAGGCGCGGCCGCGCGCGGTCGACCGGCGCGCGGTGAGTACTCGGGGGAAGTATTGGTGCGCGGAGGGGCGTGGGGCAAGTGGCGCGCGGGGCGGGTGCAGGAGGTGAACGGTGGTGGGCGGATTTGAGCGGGTTTGAGTGGGGAATGGGGAGTAGGGAACAGGGAACAGGAAGAGGAGCCGGGGGCGGGTGTGGGAATTCGGAAGTCAGGCGCGGCTGCTTGGAGTGGTTAAGACATGTCGACTGCGGAGTATCGGTGTCGGAAGGGCATTCGAGGCGTTGCGATGCCAGCGGCTGGGAAGGACATGCTTACGCGGAGTACCGCGAAAGCATGCCACGCGCCACGCGCCCGGGAGAATTCGACCCTTCCGGTGTCGGATCGTCGTTCGTCCGCTCGGAAGGAAACTCGCTCGACATCCGAACGGTTCGCACGCTTCCGTATCACACTGCTCACAGAGCAGTGGCACCCGAACGGTTTTTTTTCGTAGATCGCTCGCGTCATTCGAACTCAGCGGTTTTCGGCCGTGGCCCCCCGTCTGACAGTGCCACCTGCCACAGAGAGGAGGGCACTGGGCGCGGGGCGCGATCGCGGAAGACGCGAAATCGGAACGGTGATGGGAGAATTCGGGTCTTTCGGTGTCGGATCATCGCTCGTCCGCTGGGAAGGAATCTCGCTCGACATCCGAACGGTTCACTCGTTTCCGTATCACACTGCTCACAGAGCAGTGGCACCCGCTCGGTTTTCGTAGTTCGCACTCGTTACGTGAATTCAGCGGTTTCCGACAATGCCACCTGCCACCCACAGGAACTCCGTAGTTCGAGAGTGTCAGCCGCCACCACAACAGCCGCCCGTGCGCGCTCCCGATTGGCTTAGTTAATGCGGAAATGGCTGCATTTCTGACCACATTTAGATTTTTCTCAAATTCAGTTGACCGCGAAGGTTTGGACGATATATTTTCTATCAGACGTGCGCCGATTCCATGCAGCCCAAGCGGCGGTTCTCGATTATGACATCGCTGGCTTAGAAACGAGGATGTTTCGTGGATAGCACAGACAAGATTACTAGTCACGACGTCATGTCGTGCATCGGTCTATCGGTGATCGTTCTACTGTGGGGCGCAGTCTTCGCCGTCGGGCGTTCCATTCCTTTTGACCAAGCGACAAACGCAATCGTATGGATTTGTGCGAATCCGCATTCGAGCGTCTTCGTGCTATGCTCTCTCGCCGCGACTTCGGGGGTTCTGCGGCGGCGACATCTCCTGAATGAGACGCTGGGTGCAGTCGAAGCATATAGCTCGGTTGTTTTTAGTTCAATTTTTGCGTGGACGTTGATTCATCTTTGGCCAGAATTGTTGACGTTATTCTCCGTGGGTGTGGTGACAAAGATCGACGTTCCGAGTCGATTGACGGAGTACACCACCATGGCCATTGCGAGTTCCGCTCTTGGGCATTGGTTGGGGTTTGACCGAAATTTGTCGGACAAAATCGCGACGGTGGTGTGGCGTCGATTGGGCATCGTGTCCCCACCATCGCCGCCGATCGGAAATTGACGGGTGTAGTTCACTGATACGCGAACCGGGGACTGGGGACTGGCGGGTGGCAGTGGACCCAGTCGGTCGAGACTTGCCACGAATACACCCCGCCGCGCTCCGATGCGCCGTTCTTCATCGCCTGAATGTCGCGAAAAATTTCATCCAGCGTGAGCGAATCGAGCCATTCGCGGCGTTCGTGCACATGATCGCCTTCGCCGGGATCGAATTGTTGCAGGTACGGTATCGCATCGGCCGGGCCGATTGTCCGGCGACTACTGCTCGGTCCGTCTCTTATCGATGCTTGCAAGAATCTCTTCGAGCGTAAGCTTATCGAGCCACGCGTGCCGCTCTTTCGTGTAATCGCCGCGGCCCACGTCGTATTGCTGCATGAATCGCTGCGCGTCGGCGGCGCCGAGGTGGTCCACCAATGCACGAAACCCCTCGCGGCGAATTTCGGGCAGCGTTCGGGGTTTTCTTTTCATCTGATATTCTCCATCCACCATTGTAGCGGGTTTTCGACCGAAACCACGCTCGGTGGAATCAGGCGTCGAACACGCTGCAGGAAAACGTCGTCGGTCGTCAGAAGCACCGCGCAACGTGACGCCTCGGCAAGCGCCAAGGGCAACGCATCAAACCAGCCGACGCCGACCGACCCGATAGCGGCCGCACGAGGGGCGACCGCTGGAGTCAACGTCAGAATCTCCGCGGCGTCCTTCAGCAGCGCAAGACTCTGCTCACGCCGCTCCTGGTCCGGATCGCGTGACAACTCGTCCTCGACGGCTGCGCTGGCGATCCAGTCATGTTCGCCCGCCAAGCACAGATCGAGAATGGCGTCGATCGCTTCGGTCTCCAAACGAACACGCTGCTGCGTCTGATCGTCGAACGCGCGATTCAGGCAACAAACATCGAAGTAGATGCGCATGGGCGGGAGTATACCAAACGGTGGAGTTCAAACCGGACTTCGAGCGCGCGTCGCTTGGCATGCTCGCGGCCGTTTGCGAGCATGTTCGTGCACGCCGATTGACGACTTGTCGCGCTGAAAATGCATGGCTGCCAACGGCCGCAGCCACGCCACATTCCATCGCTTCGGCGTGAACGGCTTTAACAAGTCCATCCCAAAGTGCGAACCTCATTCGCTCACTGCTATTTCGCCGCAATCCGCCGCGGTCCACGCCTATGCTGACCACATGAGCGAATTCACACGGTCGCGAGCGAAACTGCTGGCTAACAGAATCCGCCAGAATTCGAGAACGCCGCCCAGCCACGTCACGCACTGCCCGACTCGCGTCGAACGCCTGATAACCAAGGTGGTCAACGAGAGGGGCGGGCGTGGACACCTTGGTGAATTCTTCGGGGGAAACTGCAGGGTGCGGCGCGCGCAAGCTCCGAACCCACCCCCGAGAATTGACTTGGCACAACAACCGCGTCGTCGGCGGCGACCCGACGAGAAAATCGCTGCGCGCCCAGAGCGGGCCGAGGCGTATCCACGCCGACCGGCCACCGTCGAACGGCGTTCCGTTGTCCCAGTGTTCCGTGTTCCGTGGTTCCGATGTTCCG
>JBJXFK010000009.1:0-16125 GCA_046155505.1 Phycisphaerae bacterium | reverse complement strand
ATGTAAATGTTCGTGAGCGAAAGAACCGCGCCGAGCAACGATCCCATCACGACCGCGCGAACGGTGAGCTGATTCATCGAGTCGCCGCGACCGACGTAACACTGCTCGTACCACTGTCGCTCGATCTCCTCGGGCGTTCCCTTATAGCCGTTGATTGGAAGTTCGAAGTCGTCGTGCGCGGACGGCGCGCCGGCCGGGCGCTGGCTGGGGTGACCTGAGGACATGCGTAAGGCGTCCTTTGCTTAGATGTTGCGTGGACGATGCGAATCTTGAGCGAGAACGCCGTCGATCGCTGTCCGTCGTGCGGCGGCGTTCAAGTGATGCGGTAGTGTCGGCGCTGGGGCGGGCATTTGCAAGACGGCAGTAGCGAGTGGCGAATAGCGAGTAGCGAGTGAAGAGAACACGACCGCTGGGCTTCGTCTCAACTCGCTACTCGACACTCGCTATTCGCTACTCACTTTCGCCGATAGCGCCGCGAGTTGCCCATGATCGCCGGGCTGCGCGTTCCAGCGATAGCCGAGGCCGTCGCCCGCGCGGCGCGGGATGATGTGAAAATGCACATGCGGCACTTCCTGTCCCGCCGCGCGACCGTTGTTTTGCAGCACGTTGTAATCGGTCGCGCCGACGGCTTTCAGCACGCGCGCTGCGATCTCGCCCAGCACGCGGCCTAGTTCGGCGGCTTCGTCGGCGGGCAGTTGCTCAAGCCGCTCGACTTGCCGCTTCGGAATGACGAGTGTGTGTCCGTCGGCCAGCGGGTTGATATCGAGAAACGCGATTACATGTTCGTTCTCGAACACGCGATGGCAGGGAATCTGACCGTTGATGATCTTGGTGAAAATCGACTCGGCTGACATGACGGAACTCCAATCGCGACGTCCACGAACTCGGCCGGCATGGTAGCACGCAGGTTACCAATACGGCGAATCCGACGCGGCCACTTGTCAGTGGCGGCGTCGGATTCGTGTCGTCGATGGCCGCGCGAACGGGCACCGAGTGAAATTCACTGAAACGCGGGTTGGGAAACCCGCTCTACCCAAGGCCGGTTGAAAACCTGCCCTACACAGCAGGTTGGAAACCTGCCCCACAAAGCAGGTTGGCAACCTGCCCCACAGGCCTAGCGCTTCGAGAACTGGAAGCGGCGACGGGCCTTGCGGCGACCGTATTTCTTACGCTCGACCTCGCGGCTGTCGCGGGTCAGGAAGCCGCGGTCGCGAAGCACGCCCTCATAGCGCGTGTCCGCCTTGAGCAGCGCACGCGAGATGCCGAGCAGAATCGCGCCCGACTGTCCGCTATGGCCACCGCCCTGCACTAACACATGCACGTCAAACGCCTTGGCCGTGTTGGTGATGGTGAGCGGATTCGTCACGGCCGCCAGTTCCTGCGGTTCGTGGAAGTATTTGTCATGCTCGCGGCCGTTGATCATGATCTTGCCGCTGCCGGGCGTCACACGCACGCGGGCGACCGCGGTCTTGCGGCGACCGACAGCGATGAATGTGCCCGACGTGGGTGCCGGGGGCAGCTCTGTGGGCTGCGCTTCGACGGCCGGGGGATTGGGATTCGGGAAGTCCGACATAATCGTAATCCTGCTCCGATCAGAGGGTCAGGGCTTCGGGCATTTGAGCCTGGTGCGGGTGCTCGGTCCCCGAGAACAGCCGCAACTTGGTCATCATGCGCGACGCGAGCTTGTTCTTGGGCATCATTCGCCGCACGGCCTCGTGCAGCGGGAAACCCGGGCGAACCTTCTGCATTTCACGCATGTTGCGCTGGCGGTGGCCGCTCGGATAGAACGTGTACCACATGTATTCTTTGGTATCGAGCTTGTCGCCGGTGACGCGCGTCTTGTCGGCGTTGAGCACGATCACGAAATCGCCGGTATCAACATGCGGCGTATACGTGGGCTTGTGCTTGCCCATCAGTATCTGCGCGATCTTGGCCGCCAGGCGACCGAGAATCATATCCTTGGCATCGACCACGAACCACTTCTGTTCGTAGGTCTCGCCCTTGGCGAGAAAGCAGTTGTTTGCGGTCTTCATCGACGTTCCCTTTGGAGGGCAGGCATGGCCCGCCCAATTGCTGAGAATTCGGCAAGATAGCTTGCCGCGGCGAGGTCGTCAAGCGGTGGATTTCGCCGGTTTGAACGGATTTCGGTCGGGCGGACTCCGCCGCCGACCCGAGCAAGACAGGCAAGCGAGGTCTTCGTGTGCGACGGCGCGGAATCCTCGCTTGCACGTCGGGCTCGGTTTGGGCGAGGGGCACACTCTGCGTCAAAATCCGTGGCCGTGCCCCCGAACGACGCGCCGTCCCGAAATTGCCGCTGCAAAGGTCGCCGATAGGTTACAATGTTCGAGTAGCATCGCTCGCGAAAGGCCCGGGCGGTTGCAGGGGTATGAGGGACCGGGATGACGAATAGCCGAACCACCAACGGCGGTCGCGGACGACGCGGCAGCGTTTGCAGTTTTTGCGGCAAGAGTGCACGAGACGCGGGTCCGATGGTCGAAGGACCGTCCGACGTGTTCATTTGCGCGGCGTGCATTGAGCTATGCCACAACCTCGTCAAAGACGAGCGCAAGCGGACCACCAAGGGCCGCACGGTCTTCAAGACCATTCCCAAACCGCGCGAGATTCATGAATTCTTGAGCCAGTACGTCATCGGCCAGGAGCAGGCCAAGCGGGCGATCTCCGTCGCGGTTCATAATCACTACAAGCGACTGATGCACGGCGACTCGATGGCGGCCGGTGATGTCGAGATTGATAAGAGCAACATTCTGCTTATCGGTCCGACCGGCTCGGGCAAGACGCTGCTGGCACGATGCCTCGCACGCATGCTGAACGTGCCGTTTGCGATTTGTGACGCGACGACACTCACCGAGGCCGGCTACGTCGGCGAGGACGTCGAGAATGTGTTGCTGCGGCTGCTGCAAAACGCAGACTACGACCTCGAAGCGGCCCAGCGCGGCATCATCTACATCGATGAAATCGACAAAATCGGCAAGACAAACAACAACGTCAGCATCACGCGCGACGTAAGCGGCGAAGGCGTGCAGCAGGCGCTGCTCAAAATGCTCGAAGGCACGCTGGCCAACGTTCCGCCGCAGGGTGGGCGCAAGCATCCCGAGCAGCAGTACATTCAGCTCGATACGACCAACATCCTGTTCATCTGCGGCGGCACATTTGTCGGCGTGGACAAGATCATCCGCAAGCGACTGGGTCGGCGGCAGATCGGATTCAACGCGGTCGCCGAGGCGCGTGGCGATGACCTGAAACAGCTCGGCGCGGCGCTGCAAAAGGTGCAGCCGGACGATTTGATTGAGTATGGGATGATCCCCGAGTTTGTCGGTCGGTTGCCGGTGATGTGTCCGCTGATGCCGCTGGACAAGTCGGCGTTGGTGCAGATCATGACCGAGCCGAAGAACGCGATCACGCGACAATTCGCGAAGCTCTTTGAGCTCGAGAATGCGTCGCTGACGTTTGTGCCGGGGGCGCTGGAGGAGATCGCCGAGCGGGCGCTGAAGCGCGACACGGGTGCGCGGGCGCTGCGGTCGATCGTGGAAGAATTCATGCTCGACTACATGTTCGAGTTGCCGGAGATGCAGGCCGGGGCGAGCTATGTGGTGACGCCCGAAGTGGTGCGCGGCGAATCGGACATGCTGGAGCCGGGTCGGTTGCGCAAAGAGTCGGCGTGAGGAGTTTTGCCACAGAGGGCGCAGAGGACACGGAGAATTAGAAGAGATCGAGAAGACACAGAAGAGATTTCGCTTCGGATTTGCCCGTTCTGCGCGGATGGGCGGAGAGTTTCGTGCCGTGCGAATGGCGTTTGCGGGGGATTCGGCGCGGGGTATGATCTTCTCGACGTTGCGCGGGTGTAGCTCAATGGTAGAGTACTAGCCTTCCAAGCTAGTTGTTGCGGGTTCGAATCCCGTCGCCCGCTTTTCGGCTGAAATGGTGTTCAAGTCTGCGTTGCGGCTGTTCATGGCATGATGCTTGTTTTCTCGACGCACGCCGACGCGAACAGCCGTCGGCACGGCACCAGATTCCTTTTGATCCCTCGATCCCTATTTTTCCCAGCCGACCCCTTGGCCCTTCGCCCCCTCGACCCGTCGCACCCGCACCCGCACCCGCACCCGCGCCCGCACCAACTCAAACAGCGGCGTCGCCATCAGCGTCGTCACAATCGCCATGATGACCATGATCGAAAATAGCTGCGGCGTGATGATGCCGGCTTCAAGGCCGATGTTGAGGATGATGAGCTCCATCAGGCCGCGCGCGTTCATCAATGCGCCGATGGCGGCCGAGTCGCGAAACGTCTCGCCGTGCAGCTTGGCGGCGACAAAGCAAGCGACGCCCTTGCCGATGCACGCGGCGAGCAGCACCAGCAGTGCCAGGCCCCAGAGTTGCCACGAATCGACGAGGTCGATGCGTGTGTTGAGGCCGGAATAGACAAAGAACATCGGCAGCAACAGCGTCGTCGTGAGCGGCTCGATTTTGCGTTGAAGGTCGTCCGCGAATGTGCCGCGCGGCATGGCCGCACCGAGGATAAACGCGCCGAACACCGCGTAAATACCGACCCAATCGGTATACCACGCCGCGAGCATCAGCATCATCAGCACGGACGCCAGCGTCGCGTGCGACAAGCCGCCGGGCCGATCGGCGAGCGGCTTCATGTAGGCCAGCAGCGGACGCCCGATCGCAAGGACGACGACCGCGTACGCGATGCCGCCGCCGATCGCCCAATTCGCAATCGCCGCGTCGCCTTTAAAGCTCGCCAGCACGACCGCCAGCACGCACCACGCCGCCGCATCGTCGATCGAGCCGGCCGCGAGCGAGAGCGTGCCGACGCTGGTTCCCGAGAGGCCGCGTTCGTAGATGATCCGCGCGAGCATGGGAAACGCGGTGATCGCCATCGCCGCCCCCATGAACAGCACGGCCTGCGGCAGCGACACGTTGGGCGTGAAAAGCCCGTCGTCGTGAACGAATTGCGAGGCGAGCAGCGCACCGAGCGCGAATGGCACGACCATACCCACGATGGATATCGTCGCGGCAGCACGGAGCTTCGCTCGGAAGAGGTCGCCGCGAAACTCGACACCGACGAGGAACATATAGAGCACGAGGCCGACCTGGGCAACGCAAAAAATGACGGTCATGTTGGGCGACGGCTTGGGGAAGATGTACTGCTGAATTTCCGGTGCGAGCAAGCCGAACAGCGACGGGCCGAGCAGCACGCCGGCGAGCATTTCGCCAACGACCTGCGGCTGGCCGATCATGCGCCCCGCGTAGCCGACGACGCGGCAGGCGGCGAGCAGGACGGCGAGCTGGAGGAAGAAGACGATCGGGACTTCTAAGTTGGACACCGCGACGGCTCCGTTTGGGGTCGCGGGAGTGTATTCGACGCAGGGGGCGCGGGGCGCAGGGCGCGGGGCGCGGAGCGGGCGGCAACTGGACCGGGTGCGTGTGGTATCTTGCGACGCCGGCGAGGGTGTGATGCGCGACGTGGCGGACGCGGTCGCCGGACACAGGCGAAGTCGAGGTTTCTGAGGATTCAGTATGGAGCGCGCCGAACACAACCACGGATCGGTGTCCCATCCGGGTGTGCCATCGGTGATCGACGTGCGGATTACGAAATTCAATCCGGGTGCGTTCATCGTCACGTTCATCCTCATCTCGGTTCTGATCTTCGCGATGTGCGTGGTATCGAATATCGCGTTTGCGATCGTCGCCGCGTTGCATGAATCGGGGCCGCTACGGATCGTGGCGGGATGCACATTCGCAGTGCTGCTTGTGGCGGGCTTGCTGCTGCTGTACCGCGGCTATCGCAATCGCTGGCTTGAGATCGGCGTGCAGGATTTTCGATCCGGGAAGTTCGGCGGCTTCTTTCGGCAGCTTGTCGAAGAGGGACGCGTCGACGTCCAGGGCGGCGGCGGTGCCTGGTTTGTGCGGCAACTGGCGCGAAGCGGTGCCATCGGGTGTGCGGTTCGTCTGCACATGTGGGATGAATTCAGCCCGATCACGCCGCTGATGCGACAGTTCGAGCCGCGTTTGATTCTCGAGGGTTCAGACGATTTCGAGCAGTTTCTCGGCGATGACGCAGATCGCGAAAATTCCGCCGTACGTTCTGTTGTGCCGCGCGACGACGCCCAGCGACGAGAGAGCCGACCATACCTTCTCGCGGTTGGACGAGACCTCCGTCTCGTGCTGGCGATCGCGATGTTCGTTGTCGCGGCGGCGGTCTACGCGATGGGCGGCGCGTCGCGCGGGCTGGCCGCATTGCTCGCGCTGGTCGCAATTCTGGGAGTCGTGGAGGTTGGGATTTCGCATTTTTTGCGTACGGTCGGCAAACAGTGGCTTGCCGTCCCCGGCGGCATCGTCATTCGCCGTCCGAGCGGGCTGGGCGGGCGATCGTCGCTGCATCTCATGCGTCGATCGAACAGTTTGATTCTCGCGACGCGGCAACTCACGGATGCGTTTTGGCGCGTGACGATTTCGGACGGCAAATTCAGCGCGGCACGCACGATGTCGAATAACGAACTGATCGTCGCGCTGCGTGCGTGGACCAGGCCGCTCGAGCCGCCGGCGATGGATAAGCTGACGGATTGGGTCGGCGAAGGGTGAGGAGTCTCGCGTCGAAAATGGCAATCGATGCCACACGGATGTATCCTCCTCGCCTAGCGCGAACAACACAACGCGCCGGATGGAATCGGCCATGATTGAACGCCTGTACGTACACAATTTCCGCTGCCTGGAGAACTTCACGCTCGATCTGAGCGGGCAACCGTCAGCGCTGCTGATCGGCAAGAACGGCGTAGGCAAATCGACCGTATTCGCATCGCTCAAAGTGCTTCAACGTATCTGCCGCGGGCCGAATCAAGCGCGAAGTGCGATACGTGCATCGGACTTTACGCACAGGCGCACGGACCTTCCCATGCGATTCGAGCTAATTGCCTCGATCAGCGGAACTTGGTTCCAGTACAGCGTTTCGTTCGAATGGCCGCAGGATGTTCAGGAGGCGAGAATTCTGGACGAGAAGCTGATTTCGAATGGGGCCCCCGTTTTCGTGCGTGAAAGCAACGTTGTTCAGCTCCTCGACGGTGCTAAGTTTGCGCTTGATCCGCATGTGTTTGCTCTACCCGTAATCAGCCAGCCGCCACCCATGAACCAGCTTCAAGACTTCAAGCGATACCTCGCGGGAATGGTGCTCGTCGCACCGGTTCCAGAGCTAATGACGGGGTTGTCGGAGGAGCCCCGCTCGGGACTCGACTTTCGCGCTAGCCATTTTGCTTCATGCCTCAGAGCCCTGCTGCAATACAAGCCAAAGGCATACGGAGAGTTTGCGACATTCGTGCAACGCCTGATCCCCGACTTCGCCTCGATCGAATTCGCTGAGCGTGGAAAGGAAGGCAGTGGACAATTGACGGTTACTTTTCAGCGGCCCGATTCGCGCGAAGCCGTCACCCTTGATTTCGACCAACTGTCCGACGGTGAGAAGTGCTTTTTCCTGGCAGGCTATCTGGCGGCGTCCAGTGCAATCGGCTTGCCGGTCGTCTGCTGGTGGGACGAACCCGACAATCACCTCTCCATCTCGGAAGTCGGTCAGTTCATCATGGCGATGCGCAAGATCGCCGGAACCGGCGGTCAATTCGTCGCCACGACCCACCATCCCGACGCAATTCGAGCTTTCGCGGACGAAAACACGTTTGTGTTGACGCGTGCGTCACACCTAGAACCGACCGTCGCCCGACGACTCTCAGAGTTCAAGTACGAGGGCGACCTGATCCGTGCATTGACGCTCGACGAGATCATCGGGTAATCCATGAACAAGTATGAGCCGCACGTCATTGTGCTCCCCGAGGACGATGCGACGAGACAACTTGCGACAGGATTTGTCGACTATCCGGCCGTGCATGCGCACCGCATCCGAGTCGTTAGCCCCGCCGGTGGCTGGGTGAAAGCAGTCGATCTCATGTGTAGCAGCTACATGCCGCACATGCGCAGTTACAACAGCGCCCACTTGGTGCTGGTCATTGACTTCGACAAAGACTCTGATCGCTATCGAACGGCCATCGAACCAAGGGTACCTGCGGAATTGCGGAATCGCGTGTTCGTGTTCGGCCCGCTCACCAACGTAGAGGTGCTGAAACGCGAAGCCCGTCGAAAAACGGAAGAACTGGGGCGTGATCTGGCGAGCGAATGCGAGCGGGGCGAATCGCAGCAGTGGAGCATGCCGGAGCTTCAACACAATCTGCCCGAGCGCGATCGCGCCTTGCAGTGCATCCGCAGCATCATCTTCGATGAATAAGCTCACTGCGATGCGAACCGTGCCCCGTTGAGGTGAAAAGAATCGCCTCGCGCGGATACGATTGTTGTCGTGAAGGGGCGTGCGGTTGGAATCATCACAGGAGCATGATGGTGAGGCAGTGCCCGTCGTGGGCGGTCGCGTGCCGCCGCGGCTTGTCGATGTGCCGTTCGAGATGAACTGGTGGTCGCTGCTCGCGTGGGGATTCGCGCTGGTTATCGTCGCGGCCGTGCTGTGCGGCGGACTGGCATTTGCGACGTTCGCGTTGGTCAAAGCGCTCGATTTGTCGCGATTCGGCGTCGTCGTGCTGCTCGTCGTCGGCAACGCGACGCTGTTCGGCTGCATCGCGATCGTGTGGTACTACGACCGCCGCCGCAAGATTCGCCGTTTCATTGCCGAAACGACGCCCGAGAAGCTGCCTGCGGCCGTGTTCGCGTTACTGCACTGGCGAAAGCTCGACTTATTCGCGACCGACGCCGCCATGTTCACGAAGTACCTCGCGCGGGCCGGCGTTTTCGATGTCGTCGTGCGCGTCGCTCGCCCGCGCAGCCTGACGGCGATCGAGCCGTTCACGCACGTCTTCGAGCCGCAGCCGATCGACGAGGCGCATCCGACGTTTCGCGACCTGACCGCGACGAGCGACGCGGCCGACGAGTCGATGACCGGCAGCGATCGCGAAATGACGCGCCGACTGAAACGCAACGTAACGCTCAACGGCGGCTGGGTGGCACTCTCGATTTTCTCAGTTTTCTTTGTCGTGTATCTGATTGACTCGCTGCGAAAGGGGCAGCCGCAGCCGATGCTCTATTTCTGGGGCGGCATGCTGCTGATGTTCGTGATCGCGCCGGGGGCAAGGCTGGTCTCGACCGGGCGGCAATGGCTGGCCGTTCCGGGCGGCATTGTGCTGCGCAAGGCACGCTGGCGCGGCGGCTGGCGATTGCATCGGCTGACGAGCGAACGCAGTTTCATGCTGGTCACGCGGGCACCGTTTCAGGAGATCTGGTTCGCAACCATTTCGGACGGGCTCGTGACAACGCGGTTGCAATTCACGCGCGACGAGATGGCATTTGTGCTGCGCTGCTGGCTCAGCCCGCTAGAGCCGCCGCCGCTCGATCGGCTGGGCGAATTGCAGGGTGAAGGTTGAGGGGCGAAGGGCGGTTGTGGAGCTGCCGCCCTCGGCTGCTTTCTTCGTGCCGCGTGATTTCTGAGGACGCGAGCGACCCGACTCGCTCGCGCTCGGGGTTCGGACGCGAAGAACCCCTCTCTCACGGTCGGGGATCGGTTTGAGGCTCGCTGCGCGAGCGATCACTCGCTTGCGCGTCGCGTTCGGTTTGCTCGTTGCGCGAGCCGGCGGATTCGTGCCACTCGGCCTCGGGCGGGTCGTCGATCGCGCGGAATTCATCAATCGCGGCGATCAGCGATTCGCTAAGCATTGCCGAGGTCGATTCGACACGCACGCGACCGATGACCGCCCGCGGCTTGTCGGTCGGATCGAGCAGGCGCGCGACGAGCCACGTTTGTTCCATTCGCATGACCGGATCGAGCGCAGGCGGCAAATTGGTCGGCACCGCGTTTGCAGCGACGAACGCAGGCGAGGCATCCCCCAGCACATTCGGTGCCGCGGCAAGAACACTCGCCAGCCACACCGTCAACTCAGTCGCGAGCTTGCGTGTGGCGATCAGCGGCCCATCGACCAACTCACCAAGTGAAAAGTGCAGGAATTTCCAGGCCGCGCGGCGCGTCGCGGGCAACGCGACCACGAATCGCATGTCGCGATCCGCGAGAACGCGCGGCGCGATCACGGACTGCCAATTCTTCACCGCGTCGATTTGTTGTTTGGCTTGCGCCGCGCGTTCGAATTGCAGCGCGGCCGCGAGTTGTTTCATTCGCGCCGCGGCTTCGACCAGCCACTCCGCCCCCCCGCCGGTCGCGAGCCGCCATGCCGCCCGCGTGCGCTCGATCATCGCCTGCGGCGCGGCGGCTCCGTCGCACGGCGCATCGCAGCGACCCATGTCGGCGTAGGCACAGCGCGAGCCGCTCGGCGATTTGCGATATTGCTCGGGATGGCGGCACAGGTCGAACAAATCCCAAAGCGTTTCGAGCGCCTGGTGTGCGGCGCGCTGCGGTCCGAACGGGCCGACGAATTCGCCGGGGCTGCGCCAAATCTGGTCGGTCACGCGAATCTCGGGCAGTCGCTCGTCGAAACTTACATGCAGGAACCACGCCGCCCCAAACCCGATCATCTTGCGATATTCGCGCGGGTGCAGCTCGCGGGCGATGCGGTAGTACCACCATGTCGCCTCGAAGCTGTTCGAGACCGGGCGATAGAGCACGCCGCGAACGATCTCGCCCAAATCGGCGCGCAGCGTCGGCACATCGGATTCGACGATCAGACGCGAGCTGACAAGTCGGCGAAGCTGCTGCGTGGTGCCGAGTTGCACCGGTGCGTCATCTGCGGCCACCAGCAAATACACGGCGGGAGCGTTCGGCAACGGTTTGAGCGCGTCGATGGTCGGTCGCTCGGTCCAGCGATGTGACTCGGAGAGAGCGGTGCGCAATGAATCAGCGAGCGGCATGCGGCGCTCCGCTCGGCGACGATCACACCGGCATGCCGGTGATCACGCCCTCGAATACCATCTGGTTATCGACGAAGCCCTGCAACTCGATGATCACGCGGCGCGGCTTGACCGATAGTCCGCGGCCGACGAGCAGGAATCGCGCCGGCGGCAGCACCGCGCCGCGAAACTTGACCGCATCGACACCGGCAAAACCCAGGAATCCAACCTCGGGATAACACTGGTGGTAAAAATAGCTGGCAAGCTGCGCGGCGGACTCGATCATCAGCACGCCGGGAAACAGCGGGCGACCCGGAATATGCCCACGGCACCACCACGCGTCGGGCTTCACATCGTGAAAACCGGCAAATGTGGAGGTGCTGCGATCGTCATGCACGATCGCGTCGAGCAACTGGAATTCATGCCGCTGCGGATTGGTCCGCATGATGGCTTCGCGATCAACGATGATCTTGGAACAGTCCAGACTGGAAGGATCGATGATCGCGGCCGGTGGCATTGTCCCTCGCGTTCCGCCGACGCTCAGCCGGCTCTCTCGCTCAGCCGCGAATCTTACCCCGGTTGTGCCGGTTCGTCGGCACCACGGATGTCGAGGATTTTCTTGCGAATCTCCTGGGCACTATCCTTGATGTCCTGCATCGCCTTGCGAACGCGGGTGCCGGCGGCTTTGTTTCCGCCGGCGGCCTTCAAAACGTCGTCCGCGATCTCATCCACCAACTGTTTGAGCTTCGAATACTCTTCCACGCGCGACCCCCGTCAAGAGCTTGCGCAGACCCTTCTCAATGGTCCGTACTGAATAATCCGGAACACGCCGAATTCGAGTGGGGTTTTAGCGGACGGCGGGCGGCGTGGCAAGCGGGGCAAGCGGGGCAAGCCGAGCGCAAGTACAACCAAAGTTGCATCTTACGTACCGCGAAGCCTGTGTGTCCAAATGCTAAGTTTCGGTAAAGTTGGAATCAATGATCTGCGCTTCGCTCGCGGGTCGCGCGTTTGCCTGCAAGGCTGATTCGGCGGCGCAGCGCGAAACCTCGGGCTGGTGCAGCACCTCGTCGCCCAGCGCGGCATAGTCGGTCGCACCGTGACTGGTCGGGGCGTATTGAAAAATCGTCTTGCCGAAGCTCGGGCACTCGGCGAGTTTCACATTGCGGCGGATTTTCGTCTGATAAATCTTGGCCCCGAACCACGGGTCGTCGGTCGCCGCCGCGCCAAGAAATGACTCGACATCCGCCTGCACTTCCTGGGCGAGCTTGGTTGACGACTCGGCCATTGTGAAGGCCACGCCGCTGACGCGCAGCCGCGGCTGCACCGCGCTGCGCACGAGGTTGACCGTCTGTAGCAGACGGCCGAGGCCTTGCAGCGCGAGAAAATGCGGGTTGAGCGGGATGATCACCTCGGTAACCGCCGCGAGCGCGTTGATCGTCAGCAAGCCCAGCGACGGAGCACAGTCGATGATCAGCGTGTCGAACAATTCGGCGTAGGGAGCGACCGCGCGAGCCAGGACGCGCTCGCGATCGGGCAAGTCAGCAAGTTCCAGCTCGGCGGCGGCAAGGTCGATGTGCGCCGGGGCGATCGTGAGTTTTTCGTCAACATCGCGCAGAACCTCGGCCATCGCGGCCCGGCCGGTGAGCACATCATAAATACTCGGCTCGGTGGCGGCGACTTCGATGCCGACGTGCAGCGTAGCGTGCGCTTGCGGATCGAGATCGACCAGCATCACCCGCCGACCGAGTCGCCCCAGCGCAGCCGCGAGGTTGACCGACGTGGTCGTCTTACCGACGCCGCCCTTTTGATTGAGAATCGCAATCGCGCGCATGATCGGTGCAGTATACGTGGTGAGCCTCAGATCACGCGACGCAGCGCGACCAGGATTTTGTCGCGAACGTCTTCATCGACGGTGCGCAGCCATTCGTCGAGCGCCTCGCGACCCTCCTTCACATGAAGCTGGGCGGCTTGGCCGCGGAGGTAGGAGTCGCGCTCGCCGCAGAACGCGCCAAACGAGAGTTGCAGCTCGTCGCGCGACCAGAGCGAGAGCGGATCGGCCGCGCCGGTGATCCGCTGCGCCCAGCGTTGCAGCGATTTGGGCTCGTCATCGAATTCGTAGAGCCGGGTGATCGCGGCGAGTTTGTCGCGCGTCGTGCCGATCATGTGCTCGACGTCGCTGGGCAGCTTGCGCAGCCGATCGTCCAGCGTGCGGCCGGCGATCTGGTCGAGCCAGCCCTGCGCGCGGGTCGGGCCGTCGGTAGGCTGCGCCAGGCGCGCCGGCGGAACGACGAGTTTTTTTTGTCCAACCACCGGGAACATGACCGTCACCCGGTGTTGCGGCTGGCCGGCGATCGTCGTGGATTGCACGCGTTCGACGACGCCGACGCCCCAGTCGGGCTTGCCGATGACCTGGACTTTGCTGCCCTGAATCTGTGTGGAAACGACGATTTCGTCCATCCGCATATTGTGGCGGATCGGCGCGCGGAATTCGAGCGAGTCGCGGCAAGGTTCGAATCGTCGGAGAGGTGGCGAGTCGTTTGCGCGGCTTGGGTGGGGCGCCGCTCATTGGGGAGGAGCGAACGCCCTTGAATCGTGAAACCAGATTTTTGCTGAACTAGACTCCGATGGGCTTCACGTTTGTGGCGCGCATCCCTTTCGGGCCCTGGCTGAGTTCAAACTCGACCGGCTGCCCTTCTTTCAGCGAGCGGAAACCATCCATCTTGATTTCCGAGTGATGCACGAGGACATCGGCGCCCTCTTCACTCTTGATGAATCCGTAACCCTTGGTGTCGTTGAACCACTTCACGGTGCCTCGAGACATGATGCCGAACCTCTGCTGCATGCGACATGGCGCGCGTCTACGGCGAAACAACCGTTGCTTCCCAGACCGTCAGACGGTACCCGTGTACGGATATGCTCCTGTATACTGGCCAAACATGACGGGCGTGTCAACGCAAAGTTGCAAATCGCTTGATCGAAATATGCCTGAGAACGCGCCGATCCGCGCGACCGAGGGTCACGGAGTCGCCTGAGTGCTGAGCAAAGCAACGGTCGTCGGCAGCGGCGCGATGGGCACCATCACCGCGCAGATTCTCGCGGCCAACGGCATTCATGTCGCGCTGCTGGGGCGCGATCCGATGGCGATGCAGCGGATGATCGCGATTCGCGAAAACCCGCGTTATTTGCCCGGTTTGAAGCTTGCGGCGAGCGTTTTTCCGACCTGCGACGCCAAGGCCGCGCTGGTCCACACGGAGCTGATTGTCTCGGCTGTGCCGGCCCAGAGCACGCGCAGCGTTTGGGAACAGATCGGCCCGCTGGTCACGGAAGGCGTTCCCATTTGTAGTGCGGCTAAAGGCATTGAGATTGATACGTTACAATTGCCTAGCCAGATTATCGACCAATACGTCGGGGCCAACCCGATTGCCGTTCTTTCCGGCCCGTCGGTCGCGCCCGAGATGGCTCGCTGCCTGCCGACGACGGTTGTGGTCGCGTGCGCCGATGCCGCGGTAGCCGAGCGGGTGCAGGCGGCGCTGAGCACGTCTTGGTTTCGGGTGTATACCAATCCGGACATGCTGGGCGTCGAACTGGCGGGCGCCGTGAAAAACGTAATAGCGATCGCCGCGGGAATTCTCGACGGGTTGAAGGCGGGCGACAACGCCAAAGCCGCTCTGCTGACGCGCGGCTTGGTCGAGATTACGCGATTTGGCGTGGCGCTCGGGGCGCGGGCCGAGACGTTTATGGGACTGGCCGGCGTGGGCGATTTGGTGACGACATGCGTGTCGCCATTCGGGCGCAATCGCGGCGCGGGCGAACGGATCGGCGCGGGGACGGCGGTCGAGACGGTGCTGGCCGAAAGCGCGTGGGCGATCGAGGGTATTCCCACGACGCGGGCGGTCTTGCGGATCGCCGAGAAGCACCGGATCGACATGCCGATCACGCGCGCGGTGGCGCAGGTGCTTTTCCATGAAAAGCCGCCGCTGGCCGCGATTACCGAGTTGATGAACCGGCCGTTGAAATCGGAGTCGTAGCGAGTCCGGATTTTTGCGAGCAAGTTTGACGGCACCGGGTGGCCACGGATTTGGGACCGATCCGAGCCCGACGCGCCAGCTAGGATTTCGCGCGGTCGCACGCAAAGACCTAGCTTGCGAGTCGGGCTCGGATTGCGGCCACGATTGCCGGTCTGTGCGAGACTCCGTGACCACACCCGGCCGCACCGGGCGCAGTAATTTCGCGTTGACCCGAGCGGCAGGATGCTTACACTGTGGGCCGCTCAGGATTTGAGCCTAATGGTCACGTCGTACACGATGCACCCGGCCCGGCGGTTGCGTGATGATTGAGGAAAGGGTGGAAGGCGCGTTGATGCTGGCAACAAGCCCCGACGTCACGATTCAGAAATTACAGGAAGAACTCGTGCAGATGCAGCGGCAGGCCCTGCTCGGCAGCGCCGCCGCGATGATCGCGCACGAGTTCAACAACCTGATGACGCCCGTGTTGGCGCGAGCCGAATACGCGGCATCGTCCAGCGACCCGATCGCAACGCAAAAGGCGATCGCCGTAACCATCGCGCAGACGACGCGCGCGCTCGACATTACGCGCCGCATTCTCGACCTGGTCGACGGCGCGGCGATCGAGCGCGCCAATTGCGTCGTCGCCGAGGCGGTGAAATATGCGCTGGATGCGACGGTTCGCCCGCTGTCGAAGGACGCGATCGCGGTGACGATGGACATCCCGCCCGAGCTGGACGTATTCGCTCACCCGCGACTCTTCGAGCAAGTGATACTGAATCTGCTGCTCCTGTCGCGCGACGCGATGAAAAATCGCGGCGGGCGGCTTTCGATTCGCGCCGCGGGCGACGCGTCGCTGGCCGTCATCGAGGTCGCCGACACGTCGCAACGCTTCACGCGGCACTACATGGAGCATGTGCTGACGCCGTTTCTCAATGCCGACGCGAGCAAGGATCCGTGCGACTGGCAGGCGATCGGGCTGGGCCTAAACGTCGCGCGAATGATCGTGCAGGGTCATGGCGGGCGCATGGACGCGCACAACGGCGGCGACGAATGCGTCTTTCGCATGTATTGGCCGCGGGCACCGCGCACGGCGCGCATCGCCGAGGTCGTCGGCCTGGCGGCCTCCACACAGACGGCGATGACGCTCTAGTGCTCCGTCATTCCTGAACAGACGGATAGAGCTGTTTCAGCTTAATCCGTGCATCGGTCGTCGTGAATCGCCAATCGATCCGCGACTTTCGCGCGTTACGGCCCTTCTCCCACGCCGCGACCTCAC
>JBJXFK010000359.1:0-14774 GCA_046155505.1 Phycisphaerae bacterium | reverse complement strand
CCGGTGCATAGGTAGTCCGCACCGGCCGGACGCCGATGCTCCCCGCCGACTGCATTGTCTCAATTGATGTAGTTTGCGGCACATGTTGCATGATGCAGAATCCTCTCCGGTGAATCGTCATGGCCCGGCCAGTCGTTCGGCGGCTCGGGAGCTGATGTCCGCGAGTTGCGTAACCAGGTCGGTTTTTCCGGCCTCGCGCGCGTGGGCCGTGAGGCAATCAAAATAAGCCTGAATGAACCGCTCTGGATCAAACGCGACGCGCCCGCCCGAGCGCGTCGTCGCGTCTCGCACAGCCAGCTCGTCGCAGCCCGGCGAGTGAGCGACGATGAACGCACCGTGCTTCTTGAAGCCGGGAAGTTCCTCGGTCATCGCGATGCAATCATGCCTCAGGGTCTCGATTTCCTCGGCGCTCAGGCGTTGCGGCGCATTGCGCCACATGAGCATGCCGACGATCAATGCAGCGGCGGCAACCGCGATGGAAATTTTCGCGACCATATGCGCATTTGAATCGCGACCTGCGCGGAATGCGAGCGGCCGCGCGGGGAGCATCGGCCTCTAGCCGGTGCGGAGCATTCATGCACCGGCCGTAGGCCGATGCTCCCCAGCGCACCTTCCCACTCCACACAAGCGCTCACCGATTCCAGCGATACGCCGTGATCGCATTGATCTCGCGGATGAACACCTGATCGCCCGCGACGGCGAGGTGCGCCCAGGTCTCTTGTTCGCTGACTTTGGTTTGTGCGATCAGCTCGAACTTTTCGGGCGTCGCGCGAATGAGCAGCAGCTCGCCGCGCTCGTCCAGCGCGAGAATGCGATCACCCTGCGCGACGAGGCTTTGATACTGGCCAAATGATTCCGAGCGCCACTTCTCCGCACCGCTCTTGAGCTCGATGCACGCGAATCGCTGATTTTGAAGCAGCAAGTAGGCATGTCCATCGCGCAGGATCGGCGTCGTCATATATCCGGTCGGCTTCGACTCCCACGCTTTCGCCACCGCCAGCTCGTCGCCCTCGCGCTTCACACTGTACAGATAGCTGCCGTTCTTGTAGCTGCTGGTGAACACGCTGTCACCGAATGCGATCGGCGTCAGAATGTTCATGCCGCGGAAATTCGGCACCGTGACCGACCAGAGCACCGCGCCGTCTTTGGGCTCGACGCCGGCGAGTTTTTCGCGCGTCTGAACCAGCAGTTGCTCGCGTCCCGCGACGGTCGCGAGCACCGGCGAACCAAACGCCGACCCCATCATGCCGCCGCCGTCGTCGAGCGTGCGCCAGATCGACTCGCCGGTTTTCTTGTTGAGTTTGCAGAATCCGCCGCCGGCCTGCACATAGAGGTCATCGCCGATGATGAGCGGCGACGACACAAAGCCGAACGTCGGCTCGGGCGATTTGTATCGCTCCATGAAATCGACGCGCCAGCGCTGCTCGCCGGTTTTGGCGTCGAGGGCAACCATCAGGTCACGAATGCCGGCGACGTAGACCGCCTCGCCGTCATACGCCGGCGTCGCACGGATCCAACTGCCGCGCGACGCGGCGAAGAAGGCCACCGTCATCGCCCCGGGCCACTGCTTGCGCCACACCTCGCGACCGGTTTTGCGATCGAGCGCTCGCACGACCTCGTCTTTTTTGTCGACGGTCTCGGTGACGAAGACCAGATCGGTCGAGACGATCGGTCCGGAATAACTCGGCCCCATCTCAACCCGCCACAGCCGTTCGAGCGAATCCAGTTTTTCCGGCCACTGCGGCGCGCTGGCGGCGACGAACCCGTCGCGCGTTGGGCCGCGCCACTGGTTCCATTCCGATGCCGGTTGAGCCGATGCGAGCTGACAGGCCATAAGCAGCGCGACGACGCGCGCGGGCACGGTGTAGAGTTGACGATTGGGCATTTGATCCTCGTTGCGCGATCCACCAGACGATACCAAACTTTGATGCGTGAAGTGTATGCACGCCGCGTCGTCGCGGCGCGGGGGAGTGCGCAACCGACGTACCGAACGCGACATACGCGAGCGCCGGCGTCGTTTCACGCACCGCGCGGGAAACCGCGCGGCTTTTGCTTGCAAATCGGCCCGCCGGGGATTCGGCGGTGTAGTGTCCGATCGGCCAATATTTTCGTTCCATCGCACGCCGACCTACGCTAGGCTATCCCTTGTCGTCAGCAAATGACGCGGCGGTCATACACCGCGTCGCCAATTCTGTTGTGGAGAAAAAGATGTTGAAGCAGATCCTCGCAACAACCTGTGTTTGTGCCGTTGTCACATGCGCGATTGCCCAGACAACAACGCTTGTCGATAACCCTACGACGGTCACAAATCTCATTAACGGCGACATATTTAGTCGCGGCAGCACGCACTTCACGTTTGACATGCGCGGCGACACCGACACAGCAGATTGGACCGGGTCGGAGGTCGAAGTCGACGTCGTCGGCACCGGCTCGATCTGGCACTCAAATGATCAACGCGTGTCGAGCAGCAGCCCGCCAAACGACCCGAACGAGATCTGCTACGTTCACAATTTGAGTGTGCCGGTACTCACGTTCAATCCCACTAACAACGCGCGCAGCGACATGTACGACACGTTCTTCACCGGCCCCGGCACGCGCTTCGTGGTCGATCCGACGTTCGCCTCTCCCGGTCTACCATCGCCCGACCCCGCCGCCTGTCCGCCCAATCCGTCGATCATCTCCACGCCGACGCGCATTCGCGGCGTGAGCGGCGACGGATCGGAAATTCCGCTGGCCTGGTTCGACATCATCAACGCGCCGCTCAACAACACCGTGCTCGCCCGCTTTTCGTTCGTCGTGCCGGAGCAGGCACCGATCGTCGGCCTCGAACCCGGCCCGAATCGGCAGCTTTTTGCCACGGTTCGCGGACGCACCACCACCAACATGAACCTCAACGGAGCGCCATTTGAGTTCAATATCTATCAAGTCGCCGACTGCAACACCAATGGCATTCTCGACGCCGACGACATCACCAACGGCACCAGCCAGGATTGCAACGGCAACGGCACGCCGGACGAGTGCGAGGAAACGCTGATCCCGACGATCACCGCGCATCCGACGAACGCCTCCAATTGCGGCGGCACCGACATCACTTATTCCGTAACGGCGAGCGGCGACAGCTTGCTCTATCAATGGCGGCGTAACGGCGTCGATCTCGTCGACGGACCGTCGATCGGCGGCGGCACGATTTCGGGCAGCTTGACGGCGCAGCTCAGCATCGACAACGCCGACGTGGCCGACTCGGGCGAATATTCCGTCCGCGTTTCCAACGGCTGCGGCTCGGCGATCAGCTTTGACGCGATACTGTCTATCTTCGATCCGATCCCCGTCTTCTACGTGACGAACTCGGCCAACTCGATCGGCATCGGCCCGAGTGTGGCCGCGCTCGACACCACCGACGGCTCGACCCAGCGCACGCTCGTGCCGACCGGCACGCTCGTGTTCCCCAACGGCGTCGCGGCGGACTCGACCGGCAACCTCTATGTGGTCGACTCGACCGGCAACGTAATCGTTAAGTATGACTGGCGCACCGGTGCCGAACTGGATCGCTATCACCCGTCCGCATCGGCACCGTTACTCGCACCGGTCGGCGTCGGTGTGTACGAAAGCGGCGCGGAACGCTGGCTGTATGTCACCGGCTATACGACCAACAACGTCGTGCGCTTCGATCTCGATGATCCGGACCAATCCACCGTGTTCTCGAACCTCGGCTCGTTCGGCATCACGACGCCCGGCGCGCTCGCGATTCGCCCCGACGGACGACTGCTCGTTGCCGCCGAAGAATCCGACATCGTCGTCGAACTGACCGACACAGGCACCGTCGCACGCATTGCGGCCTCGGGCTGCGGCCTTGATCTGCCCAGCGGCCTGCTCATCGATCCGTTCGGCAATCTGCTCGTGTCGAGCCTGCGGACGAACTCCGTCATCCGTTATTCACCGACCGGAACGTGCCTGGGCACGCTCGTCGCGAGCGGCAGCGGCGGGCTTTCGCAGCCGTATGGCATGCACGTTACCGCGTCGGGCGAACTCTCGGTCGCCAGCCGACTGACGAATCAGATTCTGCGCTACAACGTCAACACCGGTGCGTTCCTCGGCGTGTTCGCCAGCGGGCTGGATCGACCGCGGTACATCGCCGCGACGGCGGTTTGCAGTTCCGACTGCAACAGCAACGGTCGCGCCGACGCGTGGGACATCGATCTCGGCGATTCGATCGACTGCAACGCGAACAACCTTCCCGACGAATGCGAATTCGACCTCGTGCCGCAAGTCGAGACGGATCCGGTCGCGACTGATGTTTGCACCGGCGCGACCGCGACGCTGACAGTGGTCGCATCGAGCGGCGCAGAGTTTAGCTATTCGTGGCGGCGCGGCGAGACCGTCTTGACCGACGGCCCGACGGGCACCGGCAGCTTCGTATTCGGCGCAAGCACCGCGACACTGCAAATCTCGGGCACGAGCGGCGCGGACGGCGGCGTCTACTCGGTCACCGTGAGCAATTCGTGCGGCAGCGACACGAGCGCGGGCGCATTGCTCAGCGTTCAGCCGCCGATCCAAGTTTCGACGCAGCCGTCGAATCGTGAAGTATGTACCGGCTCGGCGGTAGCGCTCAGCGTCGCCGCGTCCGGACCCGGCACGATTACGTATCAGTGGTACCGCAACGACGCGGTAATCGACGGTGAAACCGCGCCGATCCTCAACATTGCCTCGACAACGGCCACCGACGCGGGCACGTACTACGTGCGACTGACCAACGCCTGCGGCACGGTGCAGAGCAATTCGGCGACGATCTCGCTGCTCGAGTCGCCGGTAATTCTCGCCCCGCCGACCGACCAGACCGTGTGCGCCGGAACGCCCGCGGTGCTGAGCGTAACGCCGGAGGGTGTGCCGAGCTCGTTCACCTATCAGTGGCGTCTTGATGGCACGCCGATCGCGGGCGCGACTGGACAGATTTTGCTGATCGACGCGGCGACGCCGAGCGACGCAGGCGATTACTCGGTGCTCGTGCGACTCAATTCGACCGGCTGCACGACGCTCAGCGCGGCAGCGACGCTGACCGTTACGCGTTTGACCGGCGATGTGAACTATGACGCCGAAGTCGATCTGGTCGATCTGGCGATCCTGCTTTCGAACTTCGGCATTCAAACGGGCGCGACCTGGGAAGACGGCGACCTCGACGGCGATGGCGGCGTTGATCTCTCCGATCTGGCGACCTTGCTGAGCGTCTTCGGAACGGATTGCTGATCGCGTTCTTTCGCACAGCACACGCGTGCGGGGCCGGTCGCCGGACCGGTCTCGCGGCGGCGCGGGGTTCAAATGGAAGAAAGACCGGTCGGAGACCGGTCCCCCAACGCCCCCGCGCCCCGCGCCCGCGATCCCGAATTCGCGTTCCTTTCTGCCGCCGTCGCAAACCGCTACACTCCCCAATTCGACCTTTGGGAGGCTGCATATGGGTTTGCTCAGCGGCAAAAAGGGCTTCATCTTCGGCGTGGCGAACGATCACTCGCTGGCGTGGCATATCGCCGAGTATGCACACAAGGAAGGGGCGGAGCTGGCGTTCAATCACCTGCCAGGGCCCAAAATGGAACGCCGCGTACGGCAGCTCGCCGAGCCGATCGGCGCGAAGGTCATCCTGCCCTGCGATGTGAGCAGCGACGACCAGATTCGCGAAGCGTTTCACCAGGCCCACGAGCAGATGGGCAAGTTCGACTTCATCGTCCACGCGATCGCATACGCGAGCCGTGATTGCCTGACCAACCCGTTCTACAAAACTTCGCGCGCCGACTTTGCTCAGGCGCTGGACATCAGCGCCTATTCGCTTGTCGCGCTCTGCCAGCACGGCCTGCCGTTCATGAACGACGGCGGGTCGGTGCTCACGCTCTCGTATCTCGGCGCGGTGAAGGTCGTGCCCAATTACAACATGATGGGCGTGTGCAAGGCGGCCCTCGAAGCCAGCACGCGTTACCTAGCCGCAGAGCTGGGTCGCGAGCGGAAGATTCGCGTGAACGCGATCTCTGCCGGGCCGGTGCGCACGCTGTCGTCGGCGGGCGTCGGCGGCTTCTCGACGATTCTCGAACACTACCCGACCAAAGCGCCGCTGGCCCGCAATGTCGAAGCCGAGGAAGTCGGCAAGAGCGGGCTTTATTTCCTCAGCGATCTGTCGAGCGGCGTGACCGGCGAGGTGCATTACGTCGATGCGGGCTATTCGACGATCGGTTGGTAATGCGGTGTCGCGTTGACGGCTGATAGCTGACGGCTCACGAGGTGCTCGATGTTCGACTTACGCGGCAAACGTGCGCTCGTCTGCGGCAGCACGCAGGGCATCGGTCGCGCGACGGCCGAGCTGCTCGCCAAACAGGGTGCGCAGCTCACGCTGGTCGCGCGCGACGAGTCGGCACTGCACGCCGTACATTCGCTGCTCGATCGCTCGAACAATCAATCGCACGACGCGATCGCCGCGGATTTTCGCGATCCCGATGCGCTGCGGACCAAGGTGCAGCGCTGGATCGACTCGCACGGCGCGGTACACATTCTGGTCAACAACACCGGCGGGCCGTCGAGCGGGCCGATTCTCAACGCGCGGCCCGACGAGTTTCTCAGCGCGATGACGATGCACGTTTTGTGCAATCACGCACTGGTGCAGACCATTGTGCCCAGCATGCGGCAGGCGGGCTTCGGGCGGATCATCAATATCATCTCGACGTCGGTGCGCGAGCCGATTCCGGGCCTCGGCGTGTCGAACACTACGCGCTGGGCCGTGGCGGCGTGGGCCAAGACGATGGCCCGCGAGCTGGCACCGTTCGGCATCACGGTGAACAACGTGCTGCCGGGGTTCACTTCGACTTCGCGTCTGCGCGAACTGTTCAAGGCGCGGGCCGAGCGCGAGGGCAAACCGCTGGAAGAAGTGGAACGCGCCACCGAAGCAACTGTGCCAATGGGTCGCTTCGCGCGCCCGGAAGAGATCGCGGCTGCAGTGGCGTTCTTGGCATCGAGCGAGGCGTCGTATGTGACGGGGATCAACCTGCCAGTGGATGGCGGACGGCTCAGCAGCATGTAAGACGGGAACAATGGAACAACGGAACAACGGAACAACGGGACAACGGGACAACGGAGCGGCTTGACACATCGCGTCAGCGATCCGAACGCGACGCGCTAGCGAGTGAACGCGAGCGCAGCGAGCCGAGCCGAGCCGAGCGCGATGCGCCAGCCCATCCGAACCCCGAGCGCGAGCGAGCGGGGTAAGCCGCTCGACGGAATCACTGCTCGAATCTTCCGACCGTTCGCTTCGCGCACATAACCCCGGCGATCGCGCTCCGGGTTCGGACGCGCACGTTGATCCGCTCGATCGCACCAGCAATCCGAACGCGACGCGCAAGCGAGTGAACGCGAGCGCAGCGAGCCGAGCCGAAATTCGTAGCCAGTCCCATTGAGACTACAGTCGATCGTCAGCAGCTCAGCCCGAAATTCGTGAGCAACGTCGCCAGATCGACGAGGTCCACGTCACCATCCCCGTCGAGGTCGCCTTGCGAAAGCGTTGCACCGCTTGGCAGTCCAAAGTTGGACAGCAACGTCGCCAGATCGACGAGATCGACGTCTTGATCGCCATCGACGTCGCCGGGGCATGCCGGTGGATCATCATCTATGAGTCGCGCGCCCGTGATGAGAATCGTGTATGGCCCCGCGCTCGGCGTGCCGCTTGCGTCGAGCCAGCCGGCGATTCTCTCGTCGGCGGCCGGGCCGTCGGGCGCGCGTTCGATCGTTGTCGGCGTGTCGTTCCAAATGCGCAGTTTGAATTCATCCACGGGATCGCGATTCCAGCCGGAGATGGCGAGGTAGTAGCCGCCCGACTCGCTGACGAACCGGTTGGTCAGGCGCGAGCGGCGATTCTGGCTGGAGACATCGTCGTGATGCGCCACGCCGAATCCCTGCGCGTCGAACAGGAACAACTGCGAATCGAGATTCGCTCCCGCAGCGACGGTGGCCGAGAATGCGCCAGGGTTGTTGATTTCGATCTCGTACATGTCGGCATCGTTCGGGTCATGCACGCCGTTGATGGAGGTCAGTGAACCGTTGCCGACGCAGCGCTGCGCCGACGCAGGCAGTTCGCCGGCGTCGCCGGATTCACTCCACTGGCCAAGCGCGGTCGGTACGAGCAAGATCGTGCTGAGCGCGAAGATTCGAATGCTTGTCATATTGCACCTCTTTCCGCTGACTGAAAAATCAGTGATTCGCCGGTGGGCAATTATACCGCATGAAGATGTGCGATCATCGTAAATTTTGCGCGAAGCCGAGCGGGGCGGGTGTAGCCACAGAGTGCACAGAGGCCACAGAGATGTTGCCACGGATAACACGGATTTTCACGGATTGGTGCGGATAGGGTTCAGGGTTTGGGGGTCAGGGTTCAGTGCTCAGTGCTCAGTGCTCAGTGTTCAGTGCGCGGTGCGCAGCAAACGTGGCGCAAGAGTCGCGGTTGCGGGCCGGAGTTGCCGTGGGTTTCATCGACCGCACAGCCGCCGACCTGCCTTGTAAATGTCATCTAAGCGAAGCCACTCCAGCGACTTAGCGATCCATGTTCGCGGTCCTCGCTCTCGTTGGCACACCTTCTGCCTTGGCGTCGCTCGTCGGGTGCGCCGCCGCAACGGACGCGGGTCGCACGCGACATACGGAGACGCGATCGCATGGATGCGACCTGGGAAATGGAAAGCGCCGCGAGCGGTGAGTGCGACTTGGCCAGCGAGCGACTTGGCGGTGCAGCGCTGCCGGACGTGGCGGCGATCGGCCGCGCAATTTTGAGCGAGGCGATGAGCCGCACGACCGCGGAGATTGGTCGTCGGGCGGCGTCGTTCGAGCGAATCGCAGTCGAGGGCGGCCGCTCCACAATGGGCGGCTGCGCCACATTGGGCGGCGGCTCCACAAGTAGCGATCGGGCCTCCGTGCCCGACAACGGCTCGCGAGGCGAGCCAAAACCGAGCCCCGACCGTAAGGGAGGGGTTTTCGGCCACGGCGGCGAAAAAAACCATCCCTTACGGTCGGGGCTCGGTCAGACGAGCGGGCAGAATGCCCGCTCCACCCGTTTCGGAGGACAGTCATGATCTACGGCCTCTACCACTCCGCCGCCGGCATGATGTCGCAGGAATATCGCATGGATACGCTGTCCAACAATCTCGCCAATGCCGACACGGTCGGCTTCAAGCGCGAGATTGCGACGCTCGCGCAGCGCAAGCGGGCCGACGAGGCCGGCGTGCGGCGCGGGCCCAGCGCCGATGACCTGCGCGGCCTGTCGGGCGGCGTGTGGCAATCGAGCACGCGAACCGACTTCAGCGAAGCGGGCGTCATGCAGACTAGCGAGCCGCTCGATGCGGCGATTCTCGGCCCCGGCTTTTTGCGCGTCGAAAAAGGCGGCCAGACGCTGCTGACGCGCGACGGACGCATGACGATGTTGCCCGACGGTTCTTTGGTCGCGGCGGCGGACGGTGCCCCGATTCTCAGCGATGGCGGCGGGCCAATTCGGCTCAACCCGCTCGGCGGCCCGGCCCGCGTGACCGACCACGGCGCGATCGTGCAAGGCGGCGTCGAGCTGGGTCGGCTCGGCCTGGTCGATGTCGACAACGTCAATCTGCTCCGCAAAGCCGGCGGCGGGCGATTCGCACTCAATGGTGCGCAGCTCACTGATTCGCCGGCCGAGATTCTGCCCGGCCACGTCGAACGCAGCGGCAGCGAGCCGGTGCGCGAGATGGTGAGCATGATGGAAGCATCGCGAGCGTACCAGTTCAACGCACAGATGATCACGCTTCAAGATCAATCCGCCGGACGGCTGATTGCGTTTGTAGCCGGCGCGTAATGCGAGGAAATGCAGAATGATGAATGCGGAATGCAGAACGAAGACCGGCAAGCCAGCCCCCCGCCTCCGCCGGTCACGCGTACTCCGAAGGGGCGGTTTCTGCATTCTTCATTCTGCATTCTGCATTCGATTTGCAATCAGGCATCGGAACGGGGAATAAGCTATGGCAATCACTGCTCTTCATACCGCAGCGACCGGAATGCAGACGCTTTCGGGCAAGATCGACGTGATCGCGAACAACATCGCGAACGCGGACACGGTCGGCTTCAAATCGTCGCGGGCGAATTTTCAGGACTTGCTCTATCAGGTTCGCACGCAGCCCGGCGTGCAAACCAGTGATACCACCACGTCGCCGCTGGGCACGCAGGTGGGCCTGGGCGTGGCGCTCAGCAACACGCAGATTCTCTTCCGCCAAGGCTCGACCATGCCGGGCACCAATCTCGACGCGAGCATCAACGGCGAAGGGTTTTTCCAGATCGAGTTGCCCGACGGGCGAACCGGCTATACGCGGGCGGGCAACTTTATTCGCAACAGCGCCGGCGAACTCGTGCTCGGCAACAGTTTTGGCTATCGCCTGAAGGACTCGCCGACGATCCCGGAAAACACGCCATCGCAACAGATTTCGATCGGCAGCAACGGACAGGTGTCGGCCCCCGATGCGAACGGCACGCCGCAGGTGCTCGGGCAGATTCAGCTCGCGCGATTCCCGAACCCGAGCGGCTTGATTCAGGTCGGCGGCAACATCTTTGTCGAGAGCGGCGCTTCCGGCCCACCGACCGAGGGTAACCCAGCGACCGATGGCCTGGGCGATTTGCTGCCCGGCAATCTCGAATTGAGCACGACCGAAGCGGTAACAGAGCTTGTCGAGCTGATCAAAACGCAACGTGTTTTTCAGATGAATTCGCAGACGATTCAGACCGCGGACGAGGCGCTGCAAACAGTCGCCAACCTCCGCCGGTAAGCAGGAGTGAGCCATGATGCACGGACGCAAGACGGCTCGGAGCGTGATAATTGCGGCGGTTGCGGCGCTGGGGTGCGCCGCGGCGGTCACCGACGAACTCATCCAACCACAACACAGCGCCCTGCGGCTGCGACCGGCAATCGTCGCATCCGACGACGCACTCACCCTCGCCGAAGTGCTCGATTTTTCGGCCGCCGACGCACAACTGCTCGCGGCGATCGGCGATAAGTCGCTGAGCGAAAAAACCGCCGCAACCCTGCTGACCGAAGTCACGCACGAGCAGATCGTCGCCCGGCTGAAGGAACTGGGGGTCAATCTTGCGCGGGTCACGATCAGCGGCAGTCTGCGTTGCCGCATCGAGCAGTCGCAAGCGGTCGTCGCAGCAGACACGCGGCCCGCGGCCGACGAGCCGCCGCTGGTTCGTCCCATTGGCGACCTGGACGCGGGCGAGGCGACGACGCTGGCTGCGATCATTCGCGAGCAAGTCGCGACTTCGCTCTCATCGCTCAGCGGCACGGTCGACGTCGCGTTCGAGATGGCCGGCAAGGAATTTCTCGACCTCACCAGCCCGCCGTTCGAGCTGAGCGTGCGCGGCCCGCGAAATCCGCAGCTTGGCTTGCAGGAATTCAGCGTGGTCATTCGCCGCGACGGCAAGATGCAGCGCACGGTGCGAATCGGCGCGATGGTCAAGCTCACTCGCAAGGTCGTGGTCGCCGCCAAGCCGATCAACGCCGGCACGTTTGTGCGAGCCGATTCGCTGACGCTGGCCGATCGCACGTTCAACTCGATCGACGAAATCGGCATCGAAGAAACCGAGCGGCTGATCGGGCAGCAAGCGACGACGTTTGTGCCGGTCGGCCAGATGGTGCGGCTGCGCGACATCAAATCGGTGGACCTCGTCAAGCGCTCGCAGGCGGTGACGGTGGTCGGCGACGGCGCGATTCAGTTGCGGCTGAGCGGCACGGCGCTCGACAGCGGCGGCTATGGCGAGAGCGTGCGGATCAGCATTGGCGACAAAAAGGGACGCAAACGCGAGCTGCGCGGCGTGGTCACGGGCGTGGCGACGGTGCGGATCGCGGAGGAGGGATCGCTGTGAATCGAATCATCGACACGATTAGCGCGACGATTGTCGTCGCGCTGCTGGCGGACGCGGCGCTGGCGCAGAACAACTCGCGCTTTCGCCGCAATAACCAGCCGCAGGTGCCGACTTCGCAGCCGGCGGGCAACGTGCTTGGCAGTGCCGAGCCAGCGCCGCAGAGCGCACTGCGCGAGCCGAAGTCCGACGCGGACACGCCGCCGCCGCCGAATCCGGAATTGCTGCGTGTGTCATTGATCGCGATCGAGACGCCGCCGCCGCGGAAGTTGCAGGTGAACGACCTGATCACTGTCGTCGTTCGCGAAGACCTGCGTTCGACCAGCGATGCGACGCTCAAGCAGGACAAGAAGTGGGACATCAGCACGGCCATCGAGGATTGGATTCGCTTTGACGGCGACGAGCACCTCGTGCCGCAGAACTTCACGCGCGGCGTGCCCAACGTCGGATTTCAGTATGACGACAAGTACGAAGGCAAGGGCAAGACCGAACGCAAAGACTCGCTCATCACCCGCGTGCAGGCCCGCGTGGTTGACGTGAAGCCCAACGGCACGCTGCTGATCGAGGCCAAGCGGCGAATTCGCACAGGCGAGGACATCGTCAACACCACGCTCACCGGGACGTGCCGCAGCGAAGACGTAAGCCTGCAAAACACGGTGCTCAGCACGCAGATTTATGACCTGAACATCGAGAACAAGCCCGAAGGCGCGGCCAACGACGCCGCCGAACGCGGCTGGCTCAAGAAGCTGGTTGATTTTCTGAAACCCCTGTAAGCGAAAGTGCAGAGTGCAAAGTGCTAAATGCGAAGTGCCTAGTGCCTAGTGCTCAGTGCCCAGTGAAGACTGCTCGACGGGCGCGGCTCGTCTGGAGCCTGCCAACTCGTTGGAGCATTGCGTTCACTTTGACCGTTGCAATTTGCACTCTTAACTCGAATTCGGCCATCGCCGACGTTCGCGTGCAAGACGTCGCGAAGCTGAAAGGGCAGCGCACAAACAAGCTGATGGGCTGGGGCCTCGTCGTCGGCCTCGACAACAGCGGCGACGGGGCGAAAAGCCCGGCGACGTTGCGGGCGCTGGCCGAGTTGCACCGCGTGTTTCACTCGCCGATCATCGACGTGGAAGACCTGAAGGCCAACAACAACGTCGCGATCGTCATGGTCGAAGTGACGATTCCCGAATTCGGTGCGCGCGAAGGGCAGGCGCTCGACGTGCAGGTCGCCGCGGTCGGCCCGGCCAAGAGCATTCGCGGCGGGCGGCTGCTGACCACGCCCATGCAAGATTCGCTGCCGCCATTCTCGGCGCTGCTCGGGTTTTCATCCGGCCGCATCGAAGCGAGCGACCCCAAAAACTCGAAAGTCGGCGTCATTCGCGGCGGCTGCACGCTGGAAGAAGATTTCTATTACTCGTTCATTCAAGACGGTGCGATCACACTGGTGCTCGACGAGAGCAAGGTCGGGTTTCAGTGGGCACAGGTCGTCGCGCGGGCGATCGATCATGAGCTGAGCACGATGGCTCAGGCTCGCGCGGGCAAGCCGGACGCCGCGCGAGTGATCAGCAGCAATACGTTCGCCGAAGCAATCGACGCGAAAAACGTGCGCGTGCGGATCCCGGTCGCCGAACTGCCGCGGCCGGCGAATTTTGTGAGCCGCGTGCTGCAATCGGTCGTGTTCGAAGCGCCCAAGCAGCAAGCACGCGTGGTCATCAACCGCACGACAAACGAAGTGTCGTTCACCGGTGCGGTCACGATTTCGCCGACGGTGCTCTCGCTTCCCGGCCTCGGCACGATCGCGGTCGGCGGCAGCGGCGGCAAGGGCGGCGGCAGCGGCGTCGTCGGACTGACCACTGATAAGGACGGCGCGGTGCAGTTCCAGGAACTGCTCGGCACGCTGACCAAGCTGCAATTGCCGCCGGAACAGGTGGTGAGCGCGGTCGAGCATCTGTACCGGACGGGGACGATGAATGCGCAGCTCAGCTACACGGAGTAGCTGCGCAGTGGCGAGTATCGAGTAGCGAGTAGCGAGTGAAGTGGCGAACGCGGGGTAGCGAAAAGCGAGTGAAGAGGCGAACGCCGCGTAGCGATCGGGCCTCCGTGCCCGACGGCGGCTCGCGAAGCGAGCGAGACCGAGCCCCGACCGTAAGGGAGGGGTTCAATCCGAATCCCGAGCGCAAGCGAGCGGGAAAACGTGCTTCATCCGGAGCATGCGTTGGAGAGAACGGCGAGGGCTCCGGCGGGCAGAATGCCCGCCCCACCCGGGAACCCTCCCTTACGGACGGGGCTCGGTAATTGAAGAAACACCGGTCGGAGACCGGTCCCCCAGCGCGAGACTCTCGCGCTACGAAGGCGGAACGTGAAGATGAACGGTTCAATCTCAGCAGTCGGCAACTACGGCGATTCGCGCGTGCTGAGCGCGATGACCGGAGTCGGGCGCAAAATTGACGCCGGCGATCCGCGGCAGACGCGGCAGGCCGCCGTGCAACTCGTCAGCCAGGTCTTTTTCGCCCCAATGTTGCAGGAAATGCGCGAGCTGCCGTTCGGCAAGGAAATCGGCCACGGCGGGCGCATGGAAGACGCGTTCGGGCAGCAATTCGACCAGCGCGTCGCCGACTCGGTGGCGCGCGAGGGCGTGCGGCCGCTGGTGGACAAGATTGAGCAGAAACTCAAACGCAAGCAGTTCGACCACGGCGTACGCGGGCCGCAGACTGACTGGGATCGCGCGATCATCGCGTTGCGACAAACGGCGACGACGGATGGCGCGGGCGTGACGGAGGGTTCGAAGTGAAGGGCAATTTCAAGCAACCCCGCGCTGGGGGACCGGACGTTCATCCCCAATCGGAGCCACCTGACGACGCACGCATGGGGAGCATCGGCCTCCGGCCGGTGCG
>JBJXFK010000323.1:0-28120 GCA_046155505.1 Phycisphaerae bacterium | reverse complement strand
GCGATGCCCACCGTACGGCCACTGCCGCGCCGCAACAAAGAGACGAAGGTAGCCACCGGCTGATAGCCGGTGCCACACCCATTTGTTGCGTTCGCGAATACCCGTCAAATGGTGGGCGATGCCCACCCTACGAGATCGTATACGGCCAGCGCTTGGTGCGGTCGAGCAGCCGCGCCGCGACTTCGTCGGTTTCGATCTGCTCGGTCGCGGCGTTCCAGCGAATCGTGCGGCCGGTCCAAAGTGCGATGTTGCCCAAGTGGCACGCCGTCGCCGAGCGATGGCCGGCTTCCACGTCGCTGACGGGGCGTGTGCGTGTGCGGATCGCGGTGAGCCAATTTTGGTGGTGGTTGTCGCTGCGAATCACGCGCTCATCAGTGGGCTTGAATCGCAGCGTCTTCAAGCTCGTCGGTGTCGTTGCGATGTAGCCGCGATTGACTTCGACGCGGCCCTCACTGCCGACGAACAGAATTCCATTGTTGTGATCCTTCACGACTTCGACGCCGTTTGCATAGCGCATGGTCAGGCCCCACGACGGGTCGGTTGGGTCGCTGCCGGGGCCTTGTACTTTTGTCGGGCGAAACGCGAGTAAGTCGGCGGCTCGGGCGGTACGCGGCGGAGCGACTTCGACCGGGCCGCCGGCGTCCGCGCCGAGCGCCCACTGCACGATGTCGTAGTGGTGCGCGCCCCAGTCGGTCATCTTGCCGCCGCTGTAGTCGCGGAATCGTCGCCAGCCGTCCCAGAAATTCGAGCCGATGCGTTGTTCATGAAATCCGGTGAGCGGCGCCGGGCCGAGCCAGCGATCGAAATCAAAGCCGTCGGGCACAAGCTGCGCGGGCCAATCCTGGTCCCACGACGCGCCGCCGCACTCGACATGGACGCGCTGGAGTTTGCCGATGTAGCCGTTGCGAACCAGTTCGACGGCGTGGCGAAATTCCGGTGCGCTGCGTTGTTGCGTGCCGATTTGAAAGACGCGACCGTAACGTCGGGCCGCATCGACCATGCGGCGACCGTCGCGCACGGTGAGCGAGAGCGGCTTTTCACAATAAACGTCTTTTCCGGCGCGGCAGGCATGCACGGCAATGATCGCGTGCCAGTGATCCGGCGTGGCGATGACGACCGCGTCCACATCAGAGCGGGCGAGCAGGGATTCGTATTCGTTGATCGACAGCACCGCGCGATAGCCGTCGTCGCCGCGCTCTCGCGCGTAATATTCGTCACACTTGCGGGCCATCGCGTCGCGGGCGCGTTTGTCCACATCGCAAACGGCGATGATTTGCACATCGGGAAAGCCGAGCAGGGTGTCGACGTGGCCGCTGCCCATTTTCTTGATGCCAATGACGGCGACGCCGATGCGACTCGAAGCGGCAGTTCGGCGCGTGGTGCCGAGCGCAGCGGCGGGGATGAACAGCGGTGCGGCGGTGAGCGCGGCGGCGCGGCGGAGGAACTGACGCCGGTTCGGGAGAATGCGCATGCTGGACCTCGTGGTTGAATGCTAGCGGGGAACGGGGAAGGGGAAACGGGGATTAGGGATTGGGGATTGGAGATTGAAGAGGGGGAAACGGTCAGCCCGGCGGATACACTTCCACGACGGGAGTGACCACGGGCAAATGGGATCGAAACCGATCATCGGCATCGCGGGCGGTATCGGCTCGGGCAAGTCGCTCGCGGCGAGGTTGCTCGCTGAATTGGGCTGCCTCGTGATCGATTCCGACGATCTGAATCATGAAATTTTGCGGCGCCCGGAAGTGCTTAAGACATTGGCCGAGTGGTGGGGGGCTGACGTGGTCACCTCGGACGGGCAGCCGGATCGTCGGCGAATCGGCGAGATCGTCTTTGCGCAGCCCTCGGAGCGGTCCAAGCTTGAATCATTGACGCACCCCTTGATCGCCGAGAGGCGGCGGGATATTATTTCTGCGGGTCTGACGAACCCGGCAATCAAAGCGATCATTCTCGATGCCCCGCTTTTGTTCGAGAGACATCTCGAGCGTCTGTGCAGTCTTACCGTCTTCATCGACGCGGACGAATCGCAGCGATTGCAGCGTGTCGTGCAGACGCGCGGCTGGGATCCGGGTGAATTGGCACGGCGTCAGCAGTGGCAAATGAGCCCCGCCGAGAAGCGTTCCCGTTGCCAGATCAGCATTCGCAACGACGGCTCGCCCGAGCAGTTGCGGGAGCGATTGGCGGAAATGCTGGACGCGGTCGTCGGTTGTGAATAAGTCGTTGGACGTACCTTCCCCCGACCTCGCCGGTCGGGGAATGGGTCGCTGGGCCGCTGCGAAGCGGCGAATCGACCCGCCAAAGAGTGAATCCGAATTCCTACGGACGATTCAGGAAGGATCCGTAATCCGGCTGAACCACGGGGTTTGGGGTACCCCGGTTCGGCCACCATCACACCTAGAAAGCCCCGGAGCCACACGCAATGGCCAAGCAGCCATCCGCCCGCCCAACGCGCGGCAAGAAGAAGTTGCAGGACGTGATCGAGAACATCTCCGAAGAGACCGACGGCGCGACGCCCGCCGACGGTGATACGGAGGACGATGTCGGGTCGAACTTTGTCGCCGAGACGCCGATCGAGCCGGTCGCCGAATCGGCACCGCCGGCCGCTGCGACGCCACCTGCCGTAGCGACACCACCCGCCGCGCCGACCGCGCCCAAGCCGGTCATGATCGGCGGCCCTAAGAACGACGACGCCGGCGACGGCCCGATCGATCGCGACACGCACGAAAAGTACGAGCGTGTGAAGCGCGGCGAACTGCACATCACCGACTTGCAAAAGATGTCGGTGACCGACCTGCACGAGGTCGCCAAGCAGGAAGGCATCGACGAGTACGCCGGCCTGACCAAGCAGGATTTGATCCTGCAAATCATGAAGCGCCGCATCAACCAAAATGGGTTGCTGTATGGCGAGGGCGTGCTGGAGATTCTGCCGGACGGCTTCGGGTTCCTGCGCAGCCCGGAGTACAACTATCTGCCCTGCCCGGATGACATCTATGTCAGTCCGTCGCAGATTCGCCGCTTTGGGTTGAAGAACGGCCACGTCGTCGCGGGTCAGATTCGCCCGCCGAAGGAGAGCGAGCGCTACTTCGCGCTGCTGCGTGTCGAGGCAATCAATTATGAAGCGCCCGATCGTGTCGGCGAGAAGACCAACTTCGAAGACCTGACGCCGCTGCACCCGAATAAGCGGCTGTATCTCGAATCGGGCAAGACCGAATTGAACATGCGTATTGTCGATATGGTCACGCCGATCGGCATGGGTCAGCGCATGCTGATTGTTGCCCCGCCGCGCACGGGCAAGACGGTGCTGCTCCAGAAGATGGCCAACTCGGTGTCGGCGAATCACGTCGATGCCAAGGTGATCATCCTGCTGATCGACGAGCGGCCCGAAGAAGTGACCGAAATGCAGCGGAATACGAAGGCCGAGGTGATCAGCTCGACCTTCGACGAGCCGGCGAGCCGCCACGTGCAGGTGGCCGAGATGGTGATCGACAAGGCCAAGCGCCTTGTCGAATATGGCCACGATGTGGTGATCTTCCTCGATTCGATCACGCGTTTGGCGCGAGCCTACAACACCGAAGTGCCGCACTCGGGCAAAATTCTGACCGGCGGTGTCGATGCCAACGCGCTGCAAAAGCCGAAGCGATTCTTCGGTGCGGCCCGCAACATCGAAGAGGGCGGCAGCCTGACGATCATTGGCACGGCTCTCGTCGATACCGGCTCGAAGATGGACGAAGTCATCTTTGAAGAGTTCAAGGGCACCGGTAACAGCGAACTGCACCTCGACCGCCGACTGGTTGACAAGCGCGTTTATCCGGCGATCAACATCGCCAGCAGCGGCACGCGCAAGGAAGAGTTGCTGCTCCACCCGCAGGAACTGGAAAAGGTCTACATGCTTCGCCGCGTACTGGCCGACATGAACCCGGTCGAAGCGGTCGAGCTCTTGCGCAATCGCATGGAGAAGACCGAGAACAATCGGTTGTTCTTGATGACGATGAATTTGGCGTAGCGGGCGGGTGCCATGCCGACGGCCGTTCGCGTCGGCATGCGTGAGGAGAAGCAGCCGTGGGCGGCAGCTCCACAATTATGGGGGCCGTGCCGACGGCGGTACTCCGCAGTCGGCATGTCTCGCGCCGGTCGACGACGCTCGTCGCAAACATGCGAGGTTAGACGCTTGAAGCGGGCGTGCGTCGCAACGCCCGAAGTTCACGCGGAGCCAACCAGATGGGCGTCGCTCGCGTCACAGTTTCCGTTGCTCCGATCGGCTCAAGCGTTCGCAGATGGAAGGGCGAGTTTCTGGTCGGCAGCGGAGCGTCCACTACGATGGTGCCGGCGAAGGTGTTGCGAGAATTGGGCATCGAACCGTTTCGCAAGGAGCCGCGGGAACTCGCGGACGGTTCCGTGATGAGTTTCGATGTCGGCGGCGCGATGATTACGGTGCTGAACGAAACCGTCGCAAGCGAAGTCCTCTTCGGCCCCGACGACGCCGAACCGCTGCTCGGAGCGATCACCATGCAGTCGGCGAATCTGATCTGGGACGCGCAGAAGGAAGAGCTTCGGCTGAATTCGCGATTGAAGCCGTTGAAGCGGTTGAAGCGGTTGAAGTCGCACCGGGTTTCGGCGATGGTTGGCGTATGAAGACTTCGATCAAAAAACGCAGACCGACTCTACGAACCAAAGCCGTGCGGCGCGGTCGACGAGTCGTCGCACGGGCCGATCGCGCGAGAGATGCGAAGCCGATCGATCGCCTCGCAGTCGAACCGGTATTCGAAGTTGTGGACATGGGCGACGGGTTCGATGACGTACGGGAGTGGTCATGCGCCACGGCTCAGGAGCGGCTCGATGCAGTCGAACTTCTTCGACAAATCGCGTACGGCTACGATCCGGATTCCGCGCGTTTTCGAGGAGTTCTTACAATCTCTGGCGGACGCAAAGGTCCGGTACTTACTTATCGACGGGTTCGCGGTTTCGTTTCACGTCCGCCCGCGGCCGACCGAAGACCTTGATGTCTGGATCGAGCTCAGCGAAGTGAACGCCGACGCCGTCGTCGATGCGTTTGACCGATTCGGCTTCAAAAATGTCGATCGGAATGCGTTCCTCGTCCGCAACAAGATTGCGCGGGCGGGCAACAAGCCGCTGCGCATCGAAGTGCTGACGACCATTTCCGGTGTCGAGTTTCCGGATTGCTGGCCGCGGCGGATCGAGTTCGATTACCACGGCATTCCGATCAAGTTGATCAATCGTGACGATTTGCGACGGAACAAAGTCGCGTCAGCGCGCGCGAAGGATCTCGCAGACGTCGAGTCGATCGATCGTGCGAAAGCGGCGGAGCAGGCAACCGCGAATAGGCCTGCGCAAAAGAAGCGCGCCGCGCGGAAACGCCCGCGCCCGAAATCGTAAACTGATTTGGCGCGAATTCGCGTGCGCCGCCGCGATTTGGGTGATGCGTTCCGCTACGGCGCAAAAGCGGGGGCAAACATGCGATTTTCGGCCGTTTTTCCGGCTGTCGCGTTTGTTTCGATGGGCTCGGCCTTGCCCTTTCCCATGCAAAACCACAGCTTCGAAGCCAGTTTCGCCGCACCGCACCATTTTCCGGTGCGTGTGCCCGACGCGCGCGAACTTACTCCCTCGCGACGATTGGCAATTCGCCGGAATCGAATGCAAGACAGAGCCGCTCGTATGCCGCTTTGATGGTGATGAACCGCGCCTGATGTTCGGCTTTCGCTTCCGCTGATGCGGCGCGATCGGGGTGCCAGCGGGCGGCTTCGCGACGCCAGGCTTCTTTGAGTTGCTCGCGCGTCGCAGTCGGGTCGAGATCGAGCAGTTCGAGTTGCACTGCGAACGGCATCGCCGACGCCTTTGCGCGAAGCTGCTCCTCGACCACGCGCCGTTGCTCCGCGTCGGCCTCGGCGGCGAGCCAGGCCCAGCTCCACACATCCGGCAGCATCGCGCCGAAACTCGAACCGAGCACAGTCATGGCGCGGCCGAACGGCTTGCCGCGCAGCTTGAAGAGTTTATCGAGCATCAGCCCGGTCGCGCCGGCCAGCGAGCCGCCGACGCGGGCCGTCGTGCGGCGCTGTGACGCCATGCGATCGCGCAGCAGCGGCGAGACATCGTGTGTCCACACCTGGCGCACGAAGGCTGCGAAGGCTTCATCGGTGGATCGGCGAGGCTTGGACATCGTGGTCGGGTCCGATGACAATTCGTGCGGCGAGCGCCACTCGTCACGTACTGTGTTGTTGTCGCAGGCCGCGTCGCGATGCGCCGCGCGGCGCGCGGTTGATTCGAAGGGATGGTAACTCGTTTGAGCATGCCCGTCGTCGCGCTGCTGATCGCCGTCGCCAATCTGATCATGCTGGCCGCGTACACGCGTGCTCGGCGGCAGTTTCGTCAGGCGGTATGGATGAGCGAGCCGCGGCGACTGACCGAGACGACGCCGGGGCCGACGGTGGTGGCGGCGATTGGCGTGGTCGGCGGGGTGGCGGCGTTTGGGTTGGTGGGTGTCGAGCCGGAGCACTGGGCGGTGCCGCTGGCGGCGGCGATGTCGGCTCCGGCGGTGCTCGGGTGGGCTCACATTTGGCAATGGCGCGGTGCAGCGGTGGTCGGTCTGTCGATGACGATGCTCGTGCCGGTCGCGATGTTTGTGGCGTGGGGATTCGGCATCACGTTGGGGCTGTTGCCGGGTTTTGTTTTCGGCGCGGCGTGGATGCTGTGGCTGGCGGGGTTCTGGCGACAGCAGGTTTCGCCGGAAGGCGCGTGGACGACGGCGGGTGGGCTGATCCCAGCGGCGCGATTCGTTGGAATTTTCGGCGTGATGGCGGCGCTCGGCGCGGCGTTGTTTGTCGCGACGCATGATGCGTGCCCGAGCGTTGTGTGGTGGGTGTGGGTGCTGCTCGGTGGATTGTCTCTGGCGCGGGCGGCGGTGATGAATGTTGCCACGCGCGCGGCGGGGGGCGCGGCTGTCGTCGCGACGAGATGACGGACGAAGGCAGAATCGAAGAAAGCAGCCGGGGGCGGCAGCTCCACAAAATTGGGTGCCATGCCGACGGCCGTCCGCGTCGGCATGCTTACACTTGGGACGAACCGCGGCAGACCGCAGTGTTCCAGAGAGAACCGCGAACGGCCGCGGTGCTTCCGAGAAAACCGCGGAGGGCCGCGGTGCTCCAGAAGAAACCGCGGCCGCGGGATCGGGCCATCGTTGAGCGTTACGGGCAATCGGTGCCGAAGACGGACAGCAGGATCGACAAATCCGTCAGCGTGACGTTCGTGTCGCCGTTCAGGTCGCCCTCATCGGGCGTCACACCCGTCTCACCGAAGTGCGCGAGCAGGATCGACAGATCAGTGAGGCCGACGCTGCCGTCGTTATTGAGATCGGCCGGGCAGGGCGGCGTGCCGAGTGAGCCATCGGCGTTGATCCGCTGCGCTTTCACATCAACCGTGCCGGCCGCATTGTCCTGCCAGGTGGCGATCAGTGCGTCGGAGCCGGCGATTTTGCTCATCGCGAGTCGGCCCTTCGTGCTCTCGGTCGTCGCGACGCCGAGCGTGGTCGGCGACCAAACGAATCCGCCCTCATCATCAAGGCGCATGCCGTTGACCAGCATCGGGCCGTTGACGCCGGTGTATTCGAGCCAGGTGATGACGGCGTCATCGGTCGGCGCGGGCATGACGTTGATGAACGACTTGTGCAGGTTGGTGGTCAGCGAGATGAGATCAAGACCCGCGCCCCAGAGCAGCGAGCCGGCGGCCGTGACGCGCTGCGCGCCGAGGCCGTAGAGGCTCTGGGCCGGATTGCTGCGCTCGAAGGCGACGACGTATTCATCGACCGCCGGCAGATACGTCGCGGCGGCGGAAAGTCGCAGCTCGGTCGCCGATGGGACGGTCGACATCGCGAGGCCGTCCTGTGCAAAGCGCTGCGTGCCGTTGCCCTGTACATGTTGCAGCCATGCGTTGCGCGTCGCGCCGGTGTCATACCACGACACGACCGCCCCGCCGCTGCCGTCGGGAAGGGCCTGCGGGAAATATGCGACCTGAATGCCGCGTGAAGGCGCGGCGCTCGATGTGTAGACATCGACAGCGACGCCGCCGTTCCAGAGCGGCGTGTGAGTCGCGTCCCACTTCTGAATTTTCAGGCCCTTGCGCGAGGTGACCAGATTCGTGCCCTCGGCTCGCACCCAGAGCAGGATCACATCGCCCGCGTTGCCGCCGGTGATCAGGTCGGACGGCGACTGGCCGCGGCTCGCTTCGGCGAGGCTCCATGTTTCGCCGGGGACGAATGTTCCGTCGGCGTTCAGGCGTTGGAATTGCAAAACGTTGCTAACAGCGCCGCAGGCGACGATCGTGCCGTCGGCGCAGACGGCGATGCGGTTGCCGAACGAGCCAGCCATCGTGGGAATCTGAACGCCCGTCGCGCCCCAGGGCAGGTTGCCGCTCGGTTCGACTTTTTGAACCGTCACGCGGTTCGTTCCGCTGCTGTTGTCATCAAAGATGGCGTAGACGTTGCCGCTCGCGTCGACTTCGATATCCGACGTGAACGTCGCAGTGTTTGTGCGGTTGGCGAGGACGACGCCGTTGCCGGCGAGGGCGCGCGTGCCGTCGGGGTTCAGGCGCTGCATCGTCGGCTTGAGGCCTGTGCCGGCGCCGTTGTCATAGAAGAAAACCCACACGCCGCCGTCGGTGGTGGGTTTGATGAGCGGGACTTGCTGATCGCCGCTGCCGTCGGCGACGACGGTGTTGACGCTCGCGTCGCTCGTCCATTGGGCATAAGCCGGGACTGTGATCGCGGCGGCGAGCGCGAACGCGCTGGCGCGGATCATCCAACTGCGCATCGATGGCATGAGGCCTCTCCTTTTCCCCCAGACGTGAAGATGGAAACAGCGGCGGCGTTTGTCGAGACGCGTACAACCTGCCCGCACTCGCTCCCGCGGCATCCAGAGTAGCGGTTTGGGCGAACGGACACAATGTTGGGAATCGGTCACAGATGGAGCCCCGCGGCCCACCGCGGTTCTTCGCGCACGGCGCGCTGATCGGCGAAATAGCCGATAATCAAGCAACGCGCCGCGGGCAATAGGTCATGTGGAGCAGCCGCTCACGGCTGCTTTCTTCGACGTGAACGGGGTAAGATCCGTTGGTCCGGTCCCGCGTTGCCTAGGCACGATCGATTTGCGGAGATTCAGCCGTGCATGCAGACCTCATTCGCGTTGCGACCGCCGTCGCGTTGATGCTCACATTCGCCGTCGGCGGCTGCGGGAATTCGCCCAGCGGAACCGCCGCCGGCGGTAGTGTCGCGTCGGCTGGAAAGGGCGGCAAGAAAACCAACGTGCTGCTGATCAGCGTTTGCTCGATTCGTGCCGACCATACCAGTCTGTACGGCTACCAGCGCGAGACGACGCCCAACATGACGTCGTTCGCACAGGATGCTTTCGTCTTTGACGCCGCGTTTGCACAATGGCCCAAGACGGCGCCGGCGTTTGCCAGCATCGTGAGCGGCAAATACGGCCACACGACCGGTGTGATGCGCATCACGCCGGAGCAATATTTGCCGCCGCAGCATGAGACGCTGTCGGAGGTGCTTGGGGCCGCGGGCTATGAGACGGCGGCGTTCTTGTCTTCACCGGCGCTGAACGACACGACCAACATCGCGCAGGGGCACAAGGTTTACGAAGAGCTGAACAAGATGCGCGGCGTCGATGCGCGCATCGCACCGACGACGCGGGCGCTGGCTTTCATCAAAGCGCAGGGCGATATGCCGTGGTTTGTCTGGGCGCACTACAACAATGCCCACTACCCATACAACGGCGGCGGCTTGAATCCTGAGACGTTTGTCGGCGACAAGTTTTATGACCCGAGCACCAAGATCAAGTACTACGAGAAGCCGGGGACTGCGCTCGACGTGCAGGTCGATGAGGGGCACATTGCCTATCACCAGATCACGCGTGCCGATTTGGGCGGGGTGCATTCCAACGCGATTCCGCGCGGCCGCGACAAGGCGATGATTCGCCCGGATGAGTACGCGTATTACATCGCCCGCTATGACGCGGGGATTCTGGGCGCGGATCAGGCGGTTGGGCGATTGCTGCTGGGTCTGCGCGAGGCGGGAAAATTTGAGGATACGCTGATCGTGCTGGTCGGCGATCATGGCGAGAGCCTGGGCGAACACAACTACTATTTCGAGCATGGCCGGTTTCCGTATGACAACAATTCGCGCGTGCCGTTCATGGTGCGTCCGCCGGGCGGGGTGAAGTCGACGCGCGTGAGTGCGCCGGTCGCGGTGTTTTCGGCCGGTGCGACGATTCTCGATGTGCTGGGCATGGCGCGGCCGAAGGATTGGGAAGCGCGGTCGGCGCTGCCACTGGCGCGCGGCGAGGGCGGCGAGCCGCATGTGTTCACCGAATCGGGATTTCAGATGGACTATCAGCTTGCGGTTCGCGATGCGAACTGGAAGCTGATTCACATTCCGAATCCGATGGATCGGACGATGCTCAACGGCGTCGAGTGGGAACTGTACGACTGGCGAAGTGACACGGGCGAGATTCGCAATGTCGCCCAGCAGAATCCCGATGTGGTCGCGCGGCTGCGCGGCGTACTGGAAAATTGGTCATCGCCGTGGGTGAAAGAGGCGTACGCCAAAGCACCGCGTTCGAAGAAGCGCGTGGATGCGAAGACGACCGGGCAGTTGCAGACGCTGGGTTACGTATCGGAGACGGCGGAGGAAGAGGAAGACGCCAAGCCTGCGGTCGCGCCGAAACGAAAGCCGCCGGCGCTGGTCGTGCCGCTGCCCGCGGAGCGCGGGGCTGCGTCGCCGCAGTTGCCGCGACCGGCGGCGCCGATTGCGGCGCCCGCGTCGCAGCCGAGCAGTAAGCCGAGCGGTGGGTGATGGGGGAAGAAAGGCACGAAGGCACGGCTGCGCCGGGGCACGAAGGCACGGAGGCACGGAGGCACGAAGGCGAATCGACTGCGCCCGATGAGCGCGCGATCGAGCGGGCTGCTGGGCTGATTCGTGCGGGGCGACTCGTCGCGTTTCCGACGGAGACGGTTTATGGGTTGGGGGCCAACGCGCTTGATGCCGCTGCCGTCGCCGCGATTTTTCACGCGAAGGGGCGGCCGGCTCGCAATCCGATCATCGTGCATGTCGCGACCGTTGATGCCGCACGCGCGTTGGTCCGCGAGTGGCCTGGCGCGGCAGATGTTTTGGCCCGCAAGTTTTGGCCGGGGCCGTTGACGCTGGTGCTGCTGAAAGCGGCGTGCGTGCCGGACATTGTGACCGCCGGCGGCGACACGGTTGCGATCCGCTGTCCTGCTCATCCGGTCGCGCTGGCGCTACTGCAGGTGGCGGGTGTGCCGATCGCCGCGCCCAGTGCCAATCGCTCGAATCACATTTCGCCGACGCGGGCCAAGCATGTGCGCCGCAGCCTCGGCGACCGCGTGGACATGGTGCTCGACGGCGGGCCGACGACCAGCGGCATCGAGTCGACCGTGGTCGACCTCGTGCGTTCGCCGAGACGCGTGTTGCGGCTTGGGCCGATTACGCCGTCGGAGATCGCGGCGGCGCTGGGTGAGCCGGTGCTCAGCGGCGCGATGATCGGCGATTCGGGTGTGCGGCGCAGTCCGGGTCAATTGCCGCGGCACTATTCGCCGCGGGCGGGTGTTGTGTTGTTGCAGCGCGGGGATGTTGCGGCGATCGGCGATGCGGGAGCTGCGCGGGTTGGGTGGCTGGCGCTCGCGGATGAGCACGCGGTGCAGCCTGCGAATCTCACGCGCATTGATATGCCGCCGTCGCCGACGGAATATGCGGCGCGATTGTATGACGCGTTGCATGTGCTAGATGCGATGTCGCTCGAGCGGATTTTCGTGACGATGCCGCCGGATGAAGAGGCGTGGCATGCGGTGCGTGATCGGTTGGCGCGGGCGGCGGGCACGGAGGCGTAGAGGCGTAGGGTGGGCATCGCCAGCCCTTTGAAGGTGGCCACTTCCGGTCGAAACCGACTGAAATTACCGGCATTTAGCCGGTCGTTTGGCCGAACTTGCTCCGCGCCGAGCGCGCGAAAGCGGGCGAACTCGATACAGAAACCGCGTTATTACGCCAATAACGAGGTTTGTGCACCTTCAAAGGGCTGGGTGGGCATCGCCCACCATTTGATGCGTTTCACGCGCAGCAATGAATGTTGGGCGATGCCCAACCTACCGGCCTCGCTGGCGCTCGGGGCACTCGCTTGCGCGTCGCGTTCGGTCTCGCTGCGCGAGCGGACGTCGGGCACGGAGGCCCGATCGCTACACGCCGACGGGCGCGGCGGCGCGCACAAACGGATCGGCGATCAGGTCGTTCATCCGCGTGCCTTTCAGAAACGCGAGTTTCTGCACGCTGCGCACCATCTCGGGATTGCCGGCGATGTACACGCGCCAGGCGTCGAGCGAGTCGAAGTCGGTGCTGATCGCTTGTTCGAGCGTGCCGAGTCGGAAACCCGGCATGGCGCTTTGCTCTTTCAGCACCGGGAAGTATTTGAAGTTCGGCCGCGACGCCGACATCGTGCGCAGCGTGTCGATCATGTAGAGCGTCGATTCGTCGCGCCCGCCGTGATAGAGTCGGATGGGGCCGCGATGGCCCTGATACATCGCGTCGCGCAGCACCGCCCACATCGGGGCCAGGCCGGTGCCGGTGCAGATCAGCAGCAGTCCGTCGCTGGATCGGCCCGCGCGATAGTGGCACGAGCCGCTCGGGCCGCTGAACGAGAGCGGGTCGCCGACCTTCACGTCGTCGCATAGCCAGCGGCTGAAATCGCCATCTTCGACGCGGCGAATGTGCAGATCGAGATGCGCCTCGATGCCGCCGACGCTGGCGAGTAAATAGGGTCGCGACTGGCCGTCGTCGCGGATGATATTGATGAATTGCCCGCCTTTGAATGCGAATCCGTCGGGCTGCGCCATCGCGATGCGCACCACCGACTCGGACAGTTGCCGATGATCGGTGATCGTCGCGCTCCACTGTTTCTGCTGCGATTGCGGCGACTGCTCATCGACGCGGCAGATGTCGAGATCGCCGCTCGGCTGGCAGCGGCAGGGCAGGAACACGCCCCTCTCGCGCTGTGCGTGGCTCAGGTTGCGTTGCGATTCGGGCGGAATCGGCCCGCCGCTGGCGCGCATGGCGCATGAGCCGCAACTGCCGGCCTTGCAGCCGCATTCCACGTCCTGGCCATTCGCGAGCAGCACGTCGAGTACCGTCTTGCCGCTGGTCACGTCGTAGGATTGGCCATTGAATCGGATTTTCGGCACGAGCGGTCTCCCGTGTTTGCGCTGCGTGAGTCTTTTCGGACGAACGCGGCGCGGCGACGAGTGGCCTCGCCGCCGCGCGCGACTCACCCCAAGAACTTACGAAACGAATCAGCCGCGTGCGCCGACCGGCGAAGAATCGCGATTGAGGACGTCATTTCGGACCGACTCGGCGATCGACGCGATCTGCGCGATCAGGTTGGCGGGCACGCCCAGCTCGGCCAGCGTGCGACCGAGGTGTTCGACGACGGCGTCGAAGTGTTCGTCATTGAGGCCCATCGCGACGAGCCGCTCGTGCGAGCTGCGCATGTCGCGCCCGGTGTAGTTGTTCGGACCGCCGAGGACCATCGTCAGAAACGCGCGCTGCTTGGACATCTGCGTCTGCATTTCGACGTCATCGAAGAAACGCGAGATGCGTTCGTCGCCGAGCACCTTGCGATAGAAGCGTTCGACTGCCGCATCGATGGATTTTTCGCCGCCGATCTGTTCGTAGATGGTCGCCATGTCATTGTCCCCTGCAGCGTGGTTGAATCGCGTCGGCCGTTGGCGAGGCCGATCGCGCGCTGATCAAATCATGCAAAACGGAGGTGCGGTTGGGCAAGAAGTGCGGGAAAGGGCGCGGGCGCAGGGCGCGGGAAGTGCGCGGGCGTGCGTGACGAATAGCGACGGAGCGACGCAGCGACAGAGCGACGAAGGGGAAGATCAGAGGCACGGAGGCACGGAGGCACGGAGGCACGAAGGCACGGAGGCAGCAACGGAGCGACGCGTTGGGGTGGGCCGCGAATCGCCGTAGCGATCGGGCCTCTGTGCCCGACGGCGGATCGCGCAGCGATCCCGAACGCGACGCGCAAGCGAGTGCCGCGAGCGAAGCGAGCCGGCGGAAGCCGATTGCAGAGGGCGGGGGCAGGAAAAAGCAGCCGGGGGCGGCAGCTCCACAAGAAGGCAGCCGGGGGCGGCTGCTCCACAATGAATCGCTTCTCGTATGATTCGGACCTGCCCGGCGTGACGATTGGCGGCGGGCGCGGGGATTGCGCGAGGTGGGTTGATGAGCAGCAGCGTCTTTCGGATCGAGATTCGCCCGACGACTTGTCTAAAGGCTGAGAACAGCGACGCCGGCGTGGTTTCGGACATGCGCGAGGCGGGGCTTAGCGGAGTGGACCGTGCGTGGTCGTCGCGGGTGTATCTGCTGGAAGGGGCGATCGGCCGACGCGAGGCTGAGTCGATTGCGAGCGATCTGATTGTTGATCCGGTTACCGAACGTTGGATGGTCGCGGGCAGCGGCGAGGCGATCGCCGACGAGACCGGGACGACGAGCGTCGAGGTACACCTGCGACCCGGCGTGATGGACCCGGTGGCCGAGACCACGCTTGAGGAACTGCGTGCGGAAGGCCACTCGGTCGAGTCGGTGCGCACAGCGCGGCGCTATTTCCTGCAAGGCGAAATCGCGCGCGAGCGAGTCGAGTCGATCGCGGGACGTGTGCTGGCGAACGACTGTATTGAGCGCGTCGTGCTCGGCAGCAGCGGCGCGGTCGCGTCGCCGGTGCCGCCGCAATATGGGTTCAAGTTGCAGCATGTTGCGATTCGCGAACTCAGCGATGAGCAGCTCGCGAAGCTGTCGCGCGACGGGCATTTGTTCCTGTCGCTGGATGAGATGCAGGCGATTCGCGCGCACTTTCGCGAGTTGGGACGCGAGCCGACGGATCTCGAGCTGGAGACGCTGGCCCAGACGTGGTCGGAGCATTGCGTACACAAGACGTTAAAGAGTGCGTATGTGTATCGCGGGGCGGCGATGCCGAGTGGGGAACGGCACGGAGGCACGGAGGCACGAAGGCACGAAGGCGGCGACGGAGCGAAGGAGCGACAAAGCGAAGGAGCGGTCACGGCACCAGTCCAAAATCAAATCCCGGCGCGCCGGGACAAAATCGAAAATCGGGATGGCGGTGGCGACGTTGTCGAACTCGAATACGACAACTTGCTGAAAGACACCATCGCGCGCGTGACGCAGGAGCTCATGGCCGAGAAGCGCGGGCCGGAGTGTTTGTCGGTTTTCAAGGACAACGCGGGCATTATCGCGTTTGATGACGAGTTCGCGGTTGCGATCAAGGTCGAGACGCACAATCACCCATCGGCGATCGAGCCTTACGGCGGGGCGGCGACCGGCGCGGGCGGGTGCATTCGCGATGTGCTGGGCTGCGGGCTTGCGGCGCGGCCGATCGCAAATACCGATGTGTTCTGCGTCGCGCCGAGCGATTGGTCGCATGACAGCTTGCCGAAAGGCGTGCTGCATCCGTGGCGCGTGCTGCGCGGCGTGGTGAAAGGCGTGGCTGATTACGGCAATCGCATGGGCATTCCGACGGTCAACGGCGCCGTGCATTTTGATCCGCGATTTCTCGGCAATCCGCTCGTTTTTTGCGGCTGCATCGGGCTGATTCCGCGCGACAAGATTCACAAAGCGGCGCGGCCGGGTGACAAAATTGTCGTCATCGGCGGACGCACCGGGCGCGACGGAATTCATGGCGCGACGTTTTCGTCGGCGGAACTCACCGACACGCACGCCGACGAATTTTCGCACGCGGTGCAGATCGGGAATGCGATCACCGAAAAGCGTTGCGTCGATGCGGTGCTGGCGGCGCGCGATCATGTCGATGGGTGTTTGTTCACGGCGATCACCGATTGCGGCGCGGGCGGGCTGAGCAGCGCGGTGGGTGAGATGGGTGAGGATGTTGGCGCGTCGGTCGATCTGGACAAGGTGACGCTCAAATACGCCGGCCTGCGATATGACGAAATTTGGATCAGTGAGGCGCAGGAGCGGATGGTGCTGTCCGTTTCGCCCGACAAGCTCGATCGATTCATGGCGGTGATGCGGAGTGAGCAGGTTGAGGCGACGGTGATTGGGGAGTTCGGCTCGTCGCCTAGCGCGACCCTTAGCGATCGGGCCTCCGTGCCCGACACCGGGTCGCACGCCGACCATCCGCAACTCATCGTGCGCTACGCCGGCACCGTTGTCGGGCAGCTCGACATGCACTTCATGCATCGCGGCATTCCGTCGCGGCGTCGAGTGGGCGAGTGGCAACCGGCCGAGGCGTTGCGGCATCTGCCGTCGCTGCGTTCGAGGATTGAGGCGAGTGGGCCGCTGCATGCGAGTGTGCTGATGCACGAATTGCCGGCGGTGCTGCGCTCGCCGGGCGTGGCGAGCAAAGAGTGGATCATTCGACAATATGACCACGAGGTGCAGGGCGGCAGTGCGATCAAGTCGATCATGGGGCGCGGCCGCGGACCGACCGATGCCGCCGTTCTGCGGCCGCGACCGGCGACGCAGCGGGCGATCGCGATAGGCTGCGGACTGACGCCGGAGTTGTTCGACATCGATCCGTATTGGATGGCGGCGGCGGCGATTGATGAGGCGTTGTGCAATGTCGTGGCGGTCGGCGGCGATCCGGATCGCACGGCGATTCTCGATAATTTCTGCTGGGGCAAGAGCGACGATGCGCAGCAACTCGGCGCGCTGATTCGCACCTGTCAGGCGTGCTATGACACGGCCAGAGCGTTTGGTACGCCGTTTATTTCCGGCAAGGATTCGCTCAACAACGAGTTCGCGCTCGACCCGGCGGATGTCGAGAAGTTGATTGCGACGATCAGGCCGTTCGCGCGAAGCGAGCGCGGCGGCGTGCTGAGTGACGATGCGCTGCACGGGATTATCGCCGATCGGTTGCGCACGACCGGACGATTGCGGATTCCGGGGACGTTGCTCGTGACGGCGATGAGTTTGATTGATGATGTGTCGCGATGCGTTTCGGCGGACTTGAAGGCCGACGGCGACGTGTTGCTGCTCGTCGGCGGGCTACCGCGGGTTGAGTTTTCGTTGGAACTTGCAGCCGCAACGCATCGCGTGGTAGCCGCGGCCATTCAACGCGGCGTCGTTCGCGCGTGTCACGATTGCAGCAGCGGCTGGCTGGTGGCGCTGGCCGAGATGGCCATCGGCGGTGATCGCGGGGCGACGATTGATGCGACTCAGCCGATCGATGCACTCGTTCCGCTCGCCGCGGGGTTTGTCGTTCACGTGCGTGCGGGCGATGTCACCAAGCTTGAAGATGCGTGCCGCGCGGCGGATGTGCCGCTCGCACGCGTCGGCACAGTCAGCGACGCGGCGACGCTCTCGATCGGCAGCGCATCGATCACGGCTGCAGCGCTGCGCTCGGCCTGGGCCGGCGGAAAAGCGTGACGAACAGGATCAGGCAGACTACGCAAATCACCATCGGCACGATGAAGAGCGTGCGATAGTCGACGCCGCTCGCGCCGCTCGGCAACAGCACGCGAAATTGCTCGCTGAGCCACGCCGCGAGTTGATTCGCCGGCCACGATGGAATGCCGACCGTCAGCACCAGATAGAGCGATTGGGCGGTCGCTTTCGCATCCGGCGGGCAGCGCTGGTCGAGAATCATTTGCGTCAGGCCGACCACCCACGCATAGCAGAAGCCGTGCAAGCCGACGGACAGAATCACGAGCGACAGCGGCTCGCCGATCGACCAAATCACGAGGCGAACAATGTAGAACGCGATGCCGATGGTGAAGAGTGCTTTGAAGCCGATACGGCGAAGCAGCACGGCGGTAAGCGCGAAGGCGATCACTTCGACCATTTGGCCGGTCGAGCTGATGGGTGGAATCAATTCGTTCGGCAGGCCGAGATCGCGCATGAAGATCGCGCCGACTGGATGCACAAATGGGTTAGTGATGGCCAGCAGAAATCCGACGAGCAGCACGGCGAACACCTGCGGGTCGCGAACGACTGTGATCGCACTCGCGGCGGCGAATCGCGGCGCGCCGACAGTCAGTGACGGCGGTGTGCGCGGCGTCATCAGGCAGACGATCGTGGCCAGCACCGACCAGATGGCCGAGATACGAAAGCCGTCGGCGAGCACGGCGTCTTGCGCACCGGGCAGCCAGGTCGGCTTGCTGAGCCAGAGACCCATGAGCAGCGTTGTGGTGACCCAGCCGAGCGTGCCGAACAGGCGGATCGATCCGAATTTTTCGGGCGTCCGATGCAAGTGGCGCAGGGCGATGTGCGTGGTGAGTGCGAACGTCGGAATCCAGAGCATCGAGCTGGCCAGGCACAAGAACAGAATCGGCCAGAATGTGGTCTGGTATGACGCCGTCCAGAGCACCGCGACGTTGACGATGTTGCAAAAGATGATGATCGCCTGGGGCGAAAACACGCGGTCAGCGAGTTGCCCGGCGATCCACGGTGCGATCAGCGGCGACAGGGCCAGCGTGCCGAAGATGTGCCCGATCTGGTGCGCGTTGAAGCCGAGGTCTTGCAGGTGCAGCGGCAGCGTGGTCGCCCACGCCGCGGGTAACGCGTGTTGCATGAGCATCATAAAAGCGACGAGCGCGGTGGAAGCGCTCGACGGTGGCGGCTCGATGGCGACGGCATCGGACGAGGCGGCGGCCGCGATGGTCGCGGCGGGCGAATCGTCCGAAGGCGCTTCCGATACTTGCGTCACCGCGTGACCCCATGCGTCGAGAAATTCGACGAATCCCGGATTGTAGCCGGTATCGGCATTTTCGAACGGACGGCGGATCGGCAATCGTCCAACTCAACAGGGCAGACGCATTCCAAGAAAAGTGCGTCGCGTGACGACGAACGACGTGGGGAGCATCGGCCTCCGGCCAGTGCCAACGCGGGTCGCACCGGCCGGAGGCCGATGCTCCCCGCGCGATTTCAGCCTGTTTGTTCTGTGAACGCGTTCCCCCTATTCATTTCTACGCTGAGATATCGGCGGTTCGCGTATGATTTTGCCGCCGATGTGATTTGCAGGGTCGGCTTCGCACGGGAGACAGCTCATGGTCGCTTCGTTTCGCACGCTGACGGTTTGTGTCGCATTCGCAATTTCGAACGCGGTTGCGCTGGCTGACAACTGGCCGCAGTTTCGCGGTGTTGATTCGCTGGGCATCGCGACCGGAAAGGCCCCGCCGACCGCGTGGGATGGTGAGCATGGTCTGAATATCAAATGGGAGGCCGCCATTCCCGGCCTTGGGCTTTCCAGCCCGGTGATCGGGGGCGATCGCATTTTCCTGACGACGGCGGTGCCCGAGAGCGGCGACGCGACGCTACGAGTCGGGCTGTATGGCGATATTCAGCCGGTGAAGGACGACACGCCGCAGAGTTGGCGCGTGATCTGCGTCGATCGCAAGAGCGGCAAGATCGTGTGGGACAAAGAGGCGATCAAGGGTGTGCCCAAGGTCAAGCGACATACGAAGGCCAGTCACGCGAACTCGACGGTTTCGACTGACGGTCGGCATGTGGTCGCGTTTTTCGGAGCTGAGGGGTTGTACTGCTTCACGGTCGACGGCGAACTCAAGTGGAAGAAGGATTTCGGGCCGATCGACTCAGGGTTCTTCGCGGTGAAGACGGCGCAATGGGGCTTCGGCAATTCGACGATCATTCACGACGGGCGGCTGATTCTGCAGGTTGACGTGCAAGCCGATTCGTTCGTTGCCGCGCTCGATATCAATGATGGCCGTGAAATTTGGCGGACGCCGCGACCGGAGGTGCCGACCTGGTGTACGCCGGCGATGTACACGCACGAGGGTAAGAAGCGGATCGCATTGAACGGCTGGAAGCACATCGGCGGCTATGACTTCGAGACGGGCAAAGAGGTGTGGAAGATTGTCGGCGGCGGCGACATTCCTGTGCCGACGCCGATCGTCAGCGACGGACTGATCTATCTGACGAGTGCGCATGGGCCGATGCGGCCGGTGTATGCGGTGAAGACGAGTGCCGAGGGTGACATCACGCCCAAGTCGACGACGGAACACAGCGAGCACATCGCGTGGTGGACCGATCGGCGGGGTAATTACATGCAGACGCCGATCGTGATGGATGGGTTGCTGTATTTGTGCATGGATAACGGGTTGCTGAGCGTGCTCGATGCCAAGACGGGCAGCGAGGTTTACAAGCAGCGGCTGGGCAGTGGTGCGACTGGTTTTACGGCATCGGGTGTCGCGGCGGGCGGCAATTTGTACTTCTTCGCTGAGGACGGCACGACGTATGTAATCAAAGCGGGTCGCGAGTTTGAGCTGGTCGCCGAAAACAAAATGGGTGACAACGTGATGGCGTCGCCGGCGGCGGTGGATGGCGTGCTGTATGTGCGGGGCGAGAAGAAGTTGTTCGCGATTGAGGAGGGAGCGGCGCGCAAGTAGCAGTAGCGAGTTTCGAGTATCGAGTATCGAGTTACAGAGTCGGCCGATCCGAACCCCGAGCGCGAGCGAGTGGGGTGGCGTGCGAATGCAGAATGTAGAATGAAGAATGCACAATTTCGCGATGCGCCGAGCGACGATCCGAACGCGACGCGCAAGCGAGTGCCCCGAGCGTCAGCGAGCGGATTGAGTCGAAGCAAGCGGCGATTTGTTTCCGGCGCGCCGGCGTGAATTGAAGAAAGCAGCCGAGGGCGGCAGCTCCACATCGAGTGCGCCGCGGCGCGACGACTTTCCGTTGTTCCCTTGTTCCGTTGTTCCGTTGTTCCGCTACTTTCGACGAGAAAACCGCGGAGGGCCGCGGTGCTCCACGGTCACTCGCTCACCCCGTCACCGGCGCATGCAGCCGCCCCGCGATGACCGCCGCGAGGAGTTGAATGAACGACAGCGTCACCGGAATCGCCGTCACTGCGACGCACCACTCGGCCAGCTTGCGCCCGACCGCGCCCTTTTGTCGGCCGACGATTTCGCAGATGACAATGATCATGCCGACCAGGCCGAATTTGTAGAGAATGATCCCGTTCAAGCCGCCGTTTTCCATCACCCAGCGGGCGAGTACGTTGACCTCGACCGCCCCGAACGTCGGATGCAGAATCAGCAACGTGAAGAACAAATCCATCGCGGCGAGGAAGATGAACCAGGTATAGATGTCGGGGTAGAGCGCGATCGACGCACGCGAGCGCATCTGCTCGGTGGTCGGCGTTTGCGACTCGCGGCGGACGGTCGAGATGGGTCGGCCGAGGCTCATGGCGAGGTTGATCATACTCAAAATTCGCTTTCGTCCGCATTCCGAACGGACTGATAGCCACAATGGACAACTCATCAAGAAGATCGGCAGAAATCGCGCCCGTGTCGCGTAGTGGTGCTCGACTTGACTTTTGCGAAATTTGTGCAACACTTGATACACCGCCGCGCACGTGTTGCGGCAGCGTTTTTCCGAAGGAGCCTCGCCATGCAAACCAACCTAATTGCGACTGCGGGGATCCTCGGAGTGTGCTGCCGATAATTCGCGAGCTGTTTCGCTCGTGGCCGGCCAATTCCGCAACGCTCCCCGCCCAGCGCTAATCCCCATACACCCTGACCATCGCTCGTTTGTTTGAGTTGGTTTCTGTTTGCGCGCTCGCCGCTGCGCTGCCGCGCTCGGGCTGCTGCGCGCTTTTTCGGGGAGTCCATGAAGTCACGACATTCACGCGGTCGGCGAGATTTCGCCGCCGCCGCAGAATTGCACGCAGACGATGGCGTGGACCCGCGCACGGCATTTTCTCGTAAGCCTCGCGGGCGCAATGGATCGAATTGGAAGGACGCACAGGTCGCCGGAATCGCGCGGCGCGCACTCGAAGCGGCGCTCGCGTCGCACTGCGATGACCCGCTGGTGGGCGAGTTGCAAATCGAGGCGATTGAGGTTGGCGGCGGCGGGCACTTGCGCGTGCTGGTGCGCGCCGCGGGCGACGCTGCTCATCAGCCTCGTGAGCGAATCGCTGAGCGATTGAAGGAACTGTCTGGTTTTCTGCGTGCGGAGGTCGCGCGCGATTTGAACCGCCGTCGAGCCGCGGAACTGAGCTTTGTCGTGGTGCCGCCGATCGGGGGTGACGCATGAGGAAGCGAGGAGAGCGGGCCCAGCAGTCCTGGGTTCGCGATGGTGCGGCGATTCACCGCTGGTTGGTCGAGCCGCTGTCGGCCGAGGTGAAGCGTTCGGTGGAGCGCGTCGCGCGGGCCGCCGGCGTGGTGCATGTCGCGGTCATGCCCGATGTGCATCTGTCGCGTGAAGTGTGCGTCGGACTTGCGATCGCGACGCGGGACTTCGTCTATCCGCAGGCGATCGGCGGCGACATCGGATGTGGAATGCTGGCGCTGGGTTTCGATGCGTCGGCAGATGTACTGCGCGATGATCGGCGTGCGGCGATGTTGCTGGAAGAGTTGCGCGAGGTGACGCCGCCGATGCGGCATCGCAGCCTCGAAGCAGCGCCGCACCTGCCGGAGGATCTCGAAGCGCGCGAACTCTCAAACCAGGCTTTCGCAAAATATGTGGAGCGCGACGGGCGGGTCGAGCTCGGCACGCTGGGCCGCGGCAACCACTTCATCGAGTTTCAGGCGGACGAAGATGACCGTTTGTGGCTGATGATTCACAGCGGATCGCGCTGCGTCGGGCAGCGGATCAGCGATTGGCATTTGTCGCAGGCGACGGAGCGGAGCGGCGGGCTGGCGGCGTTGCCGGTCGCCGAGCCGCGCGGGCAGACGTTTCTCGCCGACGCGGCTTGGGCGGCGCGATATGCATCGTTTAACCGCCGCACGATGCGCGATGCGATTGTGCGACTGATGGCCGAGCAGTTCGGCGCGTCAGCGATCGCCGATTCGCAGATCGAATGCGACCACAACCATGTGCGACTCGAAACGCATTTCGGCGAGTCGCTCTGGGTGCATCGTAAAGGTGCGGCGTCTGCGAATCCCGGCGAGTGGGCGGTGATTCCCGGCTCGATGGGCACACGCAGTGTTCACGTCGTCGGTCGCGGGTGCGAACTCGCGTTGCGGTCGAGTTCGCACGGAGCGGGGCGTGCGCTGAGCCGCAGCGAAGCGACGCGCGCGGTGAGCACGCAGCTGCTCCTGGCGGAAATGCGGGGCGTGCGGTTTGACGATTCGATCGCGGCGAAATTGCGCGAGGAAGCACCGTCGGCGTACAAGGACATCGACGCGGTCATGCGGGCGCAGCGCGAGCTGACCAAAATCGTGCGGCGACTGCGGCCGGTGCTCGTTTACAAAGCCTTGTAGCGGACTATCGAACCCTATGGCCTTGCGCGGCGCGAGTGCAGCCGTTCATACAGCGTCTCAAGCTGGCCAACCATCACGCGCCAGTCGAAGCGCTCACGGCACAATTCGCGCCCGGCGTAGCCCATGCGGCGGCGTCGCTCGGCGTCGCGTGCCAACTCGACCAGTCGCGCCGCGAACGCCGTTTCATCGCCGAGCGGCACAACGAATCCCGTGCGGTCGTTGATCACGACTTCGGGCGTGCCGTCGATCGCGAACGCGACCGCCGGGACGCACATGAGCAGGCCTTGCACCACGGCGCGCGGCAGGCCCTCCCACTGCGACGCATGGGCGAGCAAGTCTGCACCGGCGAGCAGATTCGGAATCTCGCTCGGCGGAACCAGCCCGACCAGCGTCGTGCGATCCGCAATTCCGCGCTGGCGCAAGTGGGCCTCGAACTCGCCACGCTGCGCGCCGTCGCCGATCCAGACGAATCGCAACCGCGGCTCTTGCTTCATCGCCGCATCCATGACCGGGATCAGTTGCTCATAACCCTTGTTGCGAAAGAGCCGGGCGACGACGGCGACGATCACATCGTCAGGCGCGACGCCCCACGCGGCCCGCGACCGTTCGCGCTGCGCCGATGAGGGCGTGAACGCGGCGATGTCCATACCCGAATAGATTGTCGAGAATCTTGCGCGGGGCGCGATGCGTGCGGCGACGCTCTGCTCAGTCATCGCGTCGGCGACGCTGACGATTGCATCGCTGACGCGCGCCGCGCGGCGTTCGAGAAAGCTGTACGCCGCCCGCACGAACCACGGCTGCGTGCGATTGAAACTCATGCCGTGAATGGTGTGTACGACGATGGGTACTCGCGCGCGGGCCGCGGCGAAGCGACCGACGATGCCGGCTTTGCTACTGTGTGTGTGAACAACTTCGGGTTGCAGATCGACGTAGGTCGCGGCCAGCTCGCGCATCGCCCGTGCGTCGGTCCAAGGGTTGATTGATCGCCGCAATTCGGGCAGTTCGATGAATCGATATCCGCCGCCGCGGGCTCGCTCAACCAATCTTCCCTCTGGACCGTCGGTCGGGCCGGCGATAAGGGTCACGTCATGGCCGCGCTGGTGCAGGCCCTCGCAGGTTAGCAACGTGTTTTCCTGCGCACCGCCGATGATGAGCCGGGTGATGACGTGGCAAATGCGCATGCGAGAATTATCAGCCTGAAAAGCAAAACGCCGCAAACACTGCTGCTCAGCGTTGCGGCGGATCGATCGATTGAAAAACGAGGCCGACGGGGCTCGAACCCGCAACCTCCGCCGTGACAGGGCGGCGCTCTGAACCAATTGAGCTACGGCCCCGGCCCGCGCCCGGCGTTGCCGCCATGCGCGAATCAGGAAGGGAAATCGTAGCAATCGCCGGGGGTGGTGTCAAACCCAGCTTTTTGCGCGTTGCGGGCGCGCCGCACGGTGACTCGGACGTCCGCGAAGTCGGCGCGTCAAGCTGCGGTTCGTGCGGCCGCCGCCGGCTCGCGCGGCCCGCTGGGTCGGATACATTGTCGTCGCCATGCCGGTAAACACCGACAACGCGATCGTCCTGCGGCTGTACGACTATTCCGAGTCGTCGCAGATCGCCGCGCTCTTTACCGCCGACGCGGGCATCGTGCGGCTGCTCGCCAAGGGTGCCAAACGCGTCACCAAGACGCGGATCAGCGTCGGTCTCGATCTGCTTGAGTGGGGCGATCTGTCGTATTCCAACTCGCGCGGCGGCGGGAGCATGGGCAACTTGCACGAGTGGCTGCAACGCGACGCGTTCGCGGGATTGCGGCACAGCCTCGCGGCGACCTGTGCGGCCCTGACCGCGGCCGAGATCACGCAGATGATGATGGAGGAAGCCGATCCGCATCGCGAAGTGTTCGACGCACTGCTGGGGTTGCTCCGTGAGCTCGATGCCGCGGCCCTCGTCGGGCCGGATGCGACTCGACCGGCGGCGGCGCTCGTGCGTTATCAAGCCGAATTGCTCAAGAGCACCGGGTTCGCGCCGCTGCTGCGTGAGTGCGTGAACTGCGGCAAGCCGCGCGTGCGCGGCACGCGGGCGTGGTTCAGCTCGCGCGGAGGCGGCTTGCTGTGCGAAAACTGCTACGCGACGGTGCCCGAGAAACGCTCGATCGCGCCCGCCCTGCTCGACAGCCCGCGTGGCACGACCAACCCACGCGATTGGGTGCAACTGCTGAACTATCACATCGCGATGGTGGCCGGTCGCGAAGTGCGATCGGCGGCGGCGCTGATGCGCGCGATCGGCACGCGGCGCGCGACAGGGTCGAATGCAAACGCAAGCGCGAACGTAATCGCCAACCAAACCACTTCCGCCGCGCCGCCGGACGATCAGCCGCCCGATTCCGGTGTGGCGCTCGGTCCGACGTAGATCACGTAGTCGGCCCGCCACAGGTCTTCGTCGCGCAACGCATCCGACCACGCATCGACATAGCTGACCGTCACATGCGTCGAGCCGGGCCGCATGCACTCGAGCGCCTGCACGGTTCCGCCGCGAAAGTCGATGTGAAACCGCCCGATGACCAGCAATGTCGGCGCATCGCCGCGCTCGATCGAGCGCGCCACCGAATCGGCCATGGTCCAGTCCCAGATCGATTGTGAGCGGAACAGGTCGTCGATTTTCTTGCGGGCTTCGACCCGGGCCTCTTCAGTGGCGGCGGCGGACGTGTCGCCGGCGTGCGTCATGACTTTTTCAAATGCGTTTCGGTAGCGACCGGTCGGCAGAAATTCCGGCACGCGGACGAGCCGGCGCTGCTCGTCGGTCAGCGTCGCGAGTCGTTCGAAGCCTTCGTGCCGCGCGAGCCGGACAAATGCGCGCGGCGCGTTTGCCGCGAGCACGGGGCGGCCCGCTTGCTTGGCCGCTTCGACCATCTGGCGATGTCCGGCGGGGTAGTTGCTGTCGGTCCTGCCGGTGCGCGTTTTGAACCGCTTTTCGTCGTAGAGGTCGGCCAGGTAGTCGTCGATGCGCGATTGGTCGTCGCGTTCGAAGAATTCGAGGGCAAGCGCGGCTCGCTCGCCGCGCTGCGTCAAGACGTCGGCCCAGAGCGCCGCCGCGGATGCGAGGCCAAGCACATGCCCGTGGTTTTCGCCGACGAGAATCGCATCGGCCGTGATGGTGTGCTCAATCATGTCCGTCCAGTCGATCGACTCGCCGGTCGCGCCGTCGAAAATCGTGACGTGTCGCGGATCGAGATGGGTCGGCGGCTGCGGAAGCGTGCGTGCCTCGCGGTCGCGTTGCGCGCAACCGGCGACTGCCAGTGCTGCAAACGCGAGCGTGATCGCGTGGAGTTGTCGATTCACGATGAGTTTCCTTACGTGCGCGCGCCGGCCGCGCGCGGGATAGGTTCATTTTCAACGCCGACATGGGTACGATATTTACCGTTGGCGTCGGCGCTCGCCGCGACGGAATCGAGCATACAGCCGCCGCGTCGCTCTGGGAACGGCCCGCGTTGGTCGGGCCGCGCGGCACCACGCGCAGGAGTTCGTGAAATGCGTCCGTATGTACCGGGACTGGCGATCATCGGACTGGCCATCGCGATCGCGCTGGGCTACATGTGGCTGGCGCGCGAGACCGAGGAACAGGAGATCGCGCGGCTGAATCTCGAACTGGTCGAGCGGATCAACGAGGTCTGGCTGACGCGCGAGCCGACGATCGACGATGACGAGGGGTTTCGCACGCTGCGGAGCGAGTTGAAAAATATCGACTTGTTCGTCGCGGGTGACGACGTGAAGGCGCTGCACGCACGACTGATCAAATATTGCGATGACGGCGTCGCGCTAGTTAAGCGTTTCAATTCGCGACCACCGCCGAAAGAGGTACCAAAGAACTTCACGCTTCAGCAGCGGGCGGCCGAGGAAGAGGCGCTGGTCGTGCAGAACGCGCAGATCGAACTGGACAATCTGATCGGCGATCTTGATCCTGAGTTTGGAAAGTTGCGGGCGAAGTATCGGGCGGGGATGAAGAAGTAACGTGCAGAGTGCAGAGTTCAAGGTTCAGAATTCAGAATTCGAAGTGCGACCCGCCGATCGGTGGAGTCGCGCGGGTGCATCTCATTTTCGGTTGCAGCGTTATTGGGTGGGGCGGGCATTCTGCCCGCCCGAATTTTCAGGACGCGATGCGGGCGGGCAGAATGCCCGCCCCACCCTGTGAATCGCAACCATTCGCGAGATGCACCCGAGTCGCGGGATCGGAGTGCCTGGTACTTTGAACTCTTCACTATTCACTTTGCACGACGAGCGAGGTCGATCTCACCCGCAAATTTTGGGGTCGAAAAGAAAGCAGCCGAGGGCGGCTGCTCCACAAGGAAACCGCGGAGGGCCGCGGTGCTCCATTGGCCGGTGTCCTCCATTGCGAGAACGACCATGCCGCTCGAATCCACGCTTCGCTTCGCCGATCGCGTTGAAGACTACATCCGCTATCGCCCCGGCTATCCCGTCGGGGTTGTGTCGGTGCTCATCGAGCGTAGCGGCTTGCGGGCCGGGCAAACGGTCGCCGATATCGGCAGCGGCACCGGCAAATCGTGTGAGCCGTTCCTCGATGCCGGTTTGCGTGTGATCGGCGTCGAGCCGAATCGCGAAATGCGCGAAGCGGGCGATGCGCTGCTCGCACGATTCAACACGTTTCGCAGCGTGGACGGGCGAGCCGAGGCGACGACGCTGCCCGACGCTTCGGTCGATGCGGCGATCGCGGGTCAGGCGTTTCATTGGTTCGACACGGTTGCCGCGCGGCAGGAACTGGCCCGCATCGTGCGTCCGCCGGGGCTGATCGCGCTGATTTGGAACGACCGCGAAACCGAATCCACCGCGTTTCTGCGCGA
>JBJXFK010000320.1:0-13663 GCA_046155505.1 Phycisphaerae bacterium | reverse complement strand
CACCGCGAAGATGTCAGACGTGTGTCCGTTTAGAACGGCGCGCAACGTGCCCGACTCGGCGTCCCATACGCGCACCGTCTGATCGCGCGAGCCGGTCGCCAGCAGACTCCCGTCCGGACTGAACGCGACCGCGTTGACGCGCGCCGTGTGCCCGGCGAGCGAGAGAATCGTCTCGCCGCTGGCGGCGTCCCAAATGCGAGCGGTCCGATCCTGGCTGGCGGTAGCGATGCGCGCGCCGTCCGAAGTAAACGCGACCGCCCACACATCATCGCGATGGCCCGCGAGCACGCGCTCGCGACGGTCGGAGAACAAATCCCAGATGCGCACGGTCGAGTCGTACGAACCGGAAGCGAGCCGATCGCCGTCCGGCGAAAAGACAACCGACGCGACGCCGTGCTTGTGTCCACGCAGCACGGCGATCGTTTCGGCGCGCCGGGCGTCCCACAACCGGATGGTCTGGTCGCGACCAGCGGACGCAATCAGGGTGGAGTCCGGCGAAAACGCCACGCTGAGAACCTCCTCAGTGTGTCCGCCAAGCGCAATGGGCTCGGCCCATGCAGCGGCGGTATCAACATCCCAAAGTCGCAAGGTTCGATCCCAGGATGCCGAGTAGAGTTTTCGTTCGTCTGGCGCGAACCAGAGCCCTCTGACCGTTTCTTCATGGCCGCGGTGCTGCCGAACGACCTCGCCGCTCGACAGCGAATAAACGACCACGTTGCGGTGCGAGCCTGCGGCGATTAATTCGCTGCTCGGCGAGAAAGCGATCGACCGGATACTGTTCGTATTGAGGGGAGTGCTGAAGTTGTGCAGCAGTTCGCCGCTGCTCAAATCCCAGACCATCAGCCCGCCCTCGGTGCCCGCGGCGGCGAGCATCGTCGCGTCCGGGCTGACGGCGGCTTGAAAAACGCGGCCACCAAATTCCAAGCGGACGACAACGCGCTCGGGGTTGGCCGCTTCGCGCAGCCAGATTGCTCCATTGGCGTTCCAGGTGATCAAAAACTCGCCGGAGATCGAAAACGCGGCCGCCTGCATCGTGTAGGGCTGCGACGCGATTTCGTGGCAGGAGTCGTCCTGCAGCAGGTCAAACTGTTGCAGCACGCCATCGGACGACGCGGAGACCACGACCCCATCCCGTCCGGCCGAGACCGTGCTGATCGTTCCTTTGTGTCTGCCGAGGATGCGCAGCGGTTCGGCGCTGTGCGCGTTCCAGAGTCGAACTGTGCCATCGCCAAGCCCTCCGACCAGCGCGTCGCCGTCGCGCGTGAAACAGAGCGCGAGAACGTTGACTCCCGCAGCGCTCTCGCATTGGGCCAGCATGGTGCCGGTTTCAACGCTCCAAATCCTGACGGTGCCATCGCGCGAACCCGTGGCGAGTCGGCTGTCATCGTGGGTGGCGGCGAGAGCGTTGATCATGTCATCGTGCGTGCCGATGGTCTGATCGCCGGGATCGACCGTCGCGCTGAGGTAATGCCACTCCCAGCCGCGAAGCTCCTCGGGCGCGGCGCGAAGCCGTGTGCGCACGTGCGGAAATTCATAAGTCTGCGCGGCGGCGAAGGCGGCGGCGATGTTGCCGACATAGCTCTCACGACGAGCGGCGTCGCGCTGCCCCAGCGCGACTTGCTCGGCCAGCGCCCGCTGGCGCGACTCGCGAAATGCCCACACCGCAAACCACCCGCTGATCACGCTTCCCGCGATGATGGCGAGCGCGACGCACACCGTCGCGCTGACCAGCACGCGATGTCGTCGCACGAAGCGGGCCGTGCGGTAGGTTAGCGTCGGCGGGCGCGCCTCAATCGTCTCGGCCCGCAGATGACGACGAATATCAGCGGCCAGCGCGGCAGCCGTCGCGTATCGTCGCGCCGGGTCCTTTTCCATGGCGCGGGTGATGATCGCGTCGATGTCGCCGCGCAGACGTGAATCGATCGCACCCGGCTGCGGTGGAATGGCCTCCTGAACGATCCGCAAGCCCTGCGGTACGGAGACGTTTGAAAGCTCGTGCGGAAGCTGCCCGCACATGAGCTCATAGAGAACCACGCCCAGCGAGTAGATGTCGGTGCGGATGTCGATGTCGCGCTGTCCGCCGCACTGTTCCGGACTCATGTAATTCAGCGTGCCGATGATCCGTCCGGCATCCGAATCCTGCGTGATGCTCGACCGCGATGGATCGGTAGAGCGCGCGACGCCGAAGTCGATGATCTTCGGAGAGGCACGAAGGCACGGAGGCACGGAGGCACGAAGTGAAATAGACGACGCATGCGCCGCGTTCTGAGTCTGCGTGCCTTCGTGCCTTTGTGCCTTCGTGCCTTCGTGCCTTCGTGCCTTCGTGCCTTCCGCAACAAGGATGTTTCCCGGCTTCAAATCGCGATGGATCACGCCAAGTTGATGGCCGTGCTGCACCGCGTCGCATACTTCGAGGAACATCAGCAGCCGATCGCGGATCGAGAGGTTGTGCGATTTCGCGTACGCCGTGATGGTCGTCGCGCCGGGGATGTACTCCATCGCGAAGAACGGAAGCGACACGCCGGGCGATTCGTCGAACGTGCCGGCTTCGTAAATCTGGGCGATGCCGGGGTGCTGTAGTTTTGCGAGCACTTCGGTTTCGAAGCGAAAGCGTTGCTGCGCCGACGTGTGCGCGAGGGCTCGCCGCATGATCTTGAGCGCGACGGTTCGCCGCGGCTGCTGCTGCTCGGCTTCGTAGACCGTGGCCATGCCGCCCGCACCGATCGCGCGCACGACGCGATAGCCGCCGATTTGTGCGGGCATGGTCGTCGCAACGTGTCGCGCGAGCGAGCGATCGGATTGCAGCGCCGGCGTTTCGAGAAACACGCCCGATTTGCTGACCGCCGAAAGCATGCGCGCGACTTGCGTGCGCAGCACCGGGTCATCGGCGCACTGCGACGCGATGAACGCCTCGCGCTCCCGGCCTTCCAGGTCGAGTGCGCGCGAGAGCACCATGTGCGAACGACGGGCGATGTCGCTATTCATGGTCGTTGCCCGAACCACCGGCGGAGTCGTCGCCAGAATCGTCGCCGTCGAGCCGGAACAGCAGCCACGCCTTGGCTGCGGCCCAGTGGCGATCGACGCTGCGTTTGCCGATTTGCAGCGCCTCGGCGATTTCATCGATCGTGAGGCCACCGAAGTAGCGCATTTCGACGATCTGCGCCTGCGTCGCGTCGAGCGTGGCGAGTTCGCTGAGCGCGGCATCGAGCGTGACCAGATCGACGCCGTCGCTGCCGGAATCGCCGGCGGCGTCGATGTCATCGAGCGCGACGCGATCGGCATTGCCACCGCGCTTGAGCGCGAGCTTTTCGCGGGCGTGGTCGACCAGAATACGGCGGATGATGCGCGAGGCGACGGCGAAAAAGTGAACGCGGTCTTTCCAGTCGGTGTTGCGCTGGTCGATCAGCTTCAGATAGGCCTCATGTACGAGCGCCGTCGGTTGCAACGTGTGATCGTGCCGCTCGGCTTTCATGTGGCTGATGGCGAGGCGGCGAAGGTCGTCATAAATCGCGGCCATCAGCGCGTCTAGGTCGCGCCGCTGGCCGGTGGCGGCGGCGTGCAGAAGCTGCGTCAGATTGCCGGCGGATTCGCTCACGGCTCGTTTCCCGATCACCGCTCGCGCCCGATGTGGCTGCGGTGCGCGGATGATACCAAGAGCGAGCGGCGTGGCGAGTAGATTTGCGGTCATGGGGTGCTCCCGTCGTAGGGTGGGCACCGCCCACCATTCGCGCTGACGATCGACGACGCGAATGGTGAACGATGCCCAAGCGATATCCGCGCCTCCGCACGAAATGGTGGGCGATGCCCACCCTACTTACGTGCACGCGGTTCCGAACTGCGACAGCAACATCGCCAGATCGGTCAGGTCCACGTCGCCATCGAAGTCGATGTCGCCCATCGGCTGCGTCGCGTTGCTGCCGAGGCCGAAGTTCGAGAGCAGGATCGCCAGATCGGTCAGGTCGATGTTGCCGTCGCCGCTCACATCCGGCGGGCAGCATTCGCTGACCGCGTCGAGTCGCAAGCGCACGTCGTTCGCGCCGTAAAGAACCGTCCAGTGAAACGTATGCCCGGCGGCACAAGAGGTCGGATTGGCATTGAACTCGCCGTTGACGCCGCCAACCGCGGTGATGATCGTGAATTCGTCGCCGATTTGCGGCTCGAACGCCTCCACAAGCAGGTCGTCATGCGACACCCGCAGATCGCCGGCGAGAATCGCCGGGCCGGGCGAAATCACCAACTGGTCATGTTCGTCGCCGGCGGCATAGCCCGCGATGTTGACGGCCATGGCGGCACTTGGCGCGTTTTCGAACCGTGCAACCGAAGCGATGCCGGCATAGCTCGACACTCCAAACGTGCCCTCGTTGAGCACGCCGATGTCGCCGAGCGACGCCCCGGAGAACAGATTCAGATTCCCGCTCGCGGCGTTGCGCAACTCACCCGAACCGCTGAATTCTGCGAGCCCGACAGTCGTCGCACCACCCAGTCGCAGCGACGCACCGGCCGGAATCGTGGTCGAGGTTCCCGAACCAAAAAACACGTCGCACGCGATGTGCGCTCGCCCACCGGTCAACTCGAACGTCTCCCAGAGATACATCTGGCTGCCGGCGAGTCGCGTCGTGTAGAGCGCGGGATCGCCGATGATCGTCAGATGCCCATCCATCGCCCAGTACTCCAACTGCGACAAGTTGACGGTCAGGCGGCTGAACAGATTGCCGCCGATAGTCATATTGGTGTTGAAGGCGTTGGGGAATTCGAGTTCGTCGATCGCGTCTGCGTTGACGGTCAGGTTCCCGGTGATCTGCCAATCCGCGCCGCCGCCGTCCATGTCGAACACACCGGCGTTGATCGTGGCGGTGCCGCTCACGGTCGCATCGCCGAACTGGCGGGCAATGCCGTCGATGTTGGTGGTACCGGTCCACGTCGTCGGTCCGCTGAACTGGATGACTCCGCCGGCGACTTCGTTCGAGGTCGTCGAAAGCGTGCCGCCGAGCACGGTGGTCGGGCCGAGGAAGTCGAGGATTTTGTTGCTGCCAACGTCGATTTGCGCCGTGGCGGCGATCGTCGCCGGGGCATCGATGTCGGTGTCGAAGTCGATGTCAAGCGTCCCGCCCAGCGTGACTGCACCGCCGGTGATGAGCGCCGGCTCAACATCGCCGGCGTACTCGCTGACATCGATCAGACTCGATGCATCCGCGGTCCAGCCGCCGCTGAGGTCCATGTCGAGCTTCGCGCGACCGCGCATGTAGATCGTGGAACTGAACGCGTCGGCGAGACTCGTTCCGATGATGGTCAGCGAATCGGTTCGATCGATGCTCCCATTGTCCGTCGTCAAGCTGATGTGCCCGTCGCCGGAGGTGCCGTCGAGGTCGATCAGGCCGTTGCCGATTTGGGTGAGCCGCAGTCCCCACGGCCAGGGGTCGATGACGCCGTCGTTGCTCAGCACTTTGGGGCCGTTGCCGGACAGCGTGAGGCCGCCATCGCCTTCGAGCGTGGAATTCGCGTCGATGTTGATCAGGCCGGATGCACTGCCATAGGCTTGGTCGAGACGCAGTTCGCCGCCGTCGGATAGCGTGATCGATTGAGCGTTGAGCGCGCTTCCGTCAACACCATCTACAATAAGGCGCGACGCCGTGAATCCGCCCCCGACAGCCGGACGACCGGTGATCGTGAGCGGCCCGTTGACGGTCAGCGTGCGGATCTCGGTTTCGAGTCGCATTGCGTCGGTCAGCGCGAGCGAGGCGACGGTGGTCGAGGCATTCAGAAATACGGTCGCGTTCTCGGCGCTGGCCAGGTTGCCGATGTGTACGTCGTCTCCGGCGGCGGGAACTCCGACCGGCGACCAACTCGCCGCGGTCTGAAACACACCTGCCCCGCTATTCCACGACTTGACAGCGGCGACGGCGGGCAGGGCCGCGGCGGCAGCAATCGCCGCAAGGGCGATCGTGCGCGCGCAATTTCGATGCACGTTTGCGATGATTCGAAGCTTGCTGAGATTCGCTTTCATGGGTTTCTCCGTTGTGTGCTGATGGAGACGCGGAAGAGGGCGGTGTGTCGCGCCAGACGGGAATGGGAAAAATGATCGGGGGGAGCGACGTAGGGTGGGCACCGCCCACCATTTGCGCCGCCGATGGCCGACGCGAATGATGAGCGGTGCCCAAACAGTTTCCGCACGTCCGCACGAAATGGTGGGCCATGCCCACCATACTTACTACTTATCCCCCACATGCCGTCCCGAACAGCGACAGCAGGATCGCCAGATCGGTCAGATCAACGTCGCCGTCGAAGTCGAGATCGCCCATCGGCTGCGTCGCGTTGCTGCCGAGGCCGAAATTCGAGAGCAGGATCGCCAGGTCGGTCAGGTCAATGTTGCCGTCACCGCTCACGTCCGGCGGGCAGCATTCGTCGATCGCGTCGAGCCGCAGGCGAACGTCATTCGCACCGTACACGACCGTCCAGGAGAACGTGCGGCCCGCCGCACAAGAAGTCGGATTCGCGGTGAACGCGCCGTTGATGCCACCGACCGCGGCGATGATCGTGAACTCGTCACCGACGACCGGCACAAACTCCTCGGCGTCGCCGTCGAAGTGATCCACCGCGAGCGCACCGGCGAGCGTCGCCGGCCCTTGCGTGACGACCAAACGGTCGTACTCGCTGCCCGCCGCATAGCCGGCGATGTTCACCTGAAACACACTGCTCGCGACGCTCTCGTAGCGTGCGACGGAGGCGATGCCCGGCGGAGCGTCGACCATTAGCGTGCCTTCGTTGTACACGCCGACGCTGCCGAGCGAGGCACCATCGTCGAGATTGAGCGTGCCGGCGGCTGCGTTTCGCAACGTGCCGCTGCCGCTAATCGCTGCGCCGGATTGCACTTCCGTCATCGCACCGACACGCAGAATCGCGGCTGCGGGGATCGTGGTGGTGCTGCCGCTGGCGAGCGTCATGTTCGCCGCGATGTGCGCACGAGCGCCGGTCATGCTCATCGTTCCGCCGACCTGCATCGGGCTGCCGGCGATGCGCGTGGTGAACAGGGCCGGATCGCCGCCGATCGTGAGCTGGCCGTTCATGTGCCAGGTCGTGTTCGGGCCGAGATTCGGCGTGAAACGCGCGAACAAATTGCCGCCGACGGTCATGGCGGTGTTGAATGCGTTTGGCAGTGCCAGTTCGTCAATCGCCTGAGCGTTGACCGTCAGGCTATTGTTGATCGTCCAATCCGCTCCGCCGCCGTCCATGTCAAAGACGGTCGCGTTGATCGTCGTCGCGGTGCTGACGGTCGCATCTCCCATCTGTCGCGAGACGCCGAGCGCGAAGATGGTGCCGCTCCAAGTGGTCGGACCGTTGAACAGAATCGCTCCGTCGGCTGCGTCCTCGCTGAACGTGGCGAAGTCGCCTGACACAACGATCGTCGGCCCGTCGAACGCCAGCTCCGAACCTTCGCCGAGGACAAACGTGCCGTCGTTAATGATGGTGGTGTCGTTAAACTCAAACCGCGCGGTGTCGGCGACGTCAAAGAAGCCGCCGTTGATGGTCGTGTCATTGTTGAACTGGATCGTGTTCGACGGGTCGGCGCCGAATTCACCCGTCTCGATCGTCGCGGTCCCTTCGATCGTGACCGGCACTTGGAAGCGAAGCGTGTTGTCGCGCCCCCAAACGTTCACGTCCCCGGCGATCGTGAGTGCAGCGCCGAGTACAGTGGAGAAGTGCCCTTCGGACTGAGGCCACGCTGCCGACAGATATCCGGCCGGTCCGAGCGTCCAAGGCGAATTCAGTGACATCGTCAGCGCACTCGTCCCGCCCACAAATACTTCCCCATCGAACGGGTCGGTGAGCGCGCCGGCGACCAGCTCGAAGTCCGTTCCCGCGTCATTGATGATGAGCTCGCCTTCGCCCGCGCCGTCGAGATCGATGTTGAAATTCCCGATATCGATCGTCATGTCGCCAAGGAAGGGATGAATGTCGCCGTTGTTGACAAACGCCCCACTGGCATTGAACCGACCGCTTCCGTACAAATCGCCGTCTGCCGCGATCGTCACGCCGCCATCGATCTGCACCACCGGCGATTCGGACATCAGCAGCATGCCCTCGGAGCCGATTTGCAGGCTATTGGCGCGAAAGTCGATCGGGCCGGCACCGTTCGTGACCCGCAGCCGCGCGAAAAACTCATCAAATCCGTCGGAGCCGCTGCCGTCGATACGTGCCGGGCCGTTTACGTCCATCCACCAGCCCTCGGTGTTGACGCCGCCCTGACCGAAGATGTCGAGGGCTGAAACAATCGCGTTTTGGTCGAGACGGACCAGGGCGTCGTGCGGGCCGGGCAACGCACCGACGATGGCTCGGTCGCCGACGCCGGGCACGCCCGCCGGCGACCAGCGATTGGCGGTAGACCAGTCGTCATACTGATCGAGCCAGGTGCGATCGGCGGCGAACACCGAGCTTGCGACGGCGGCGATCGCGGCGACGGACGACACTTGCGAGAATCGTTTCATGGGCACGGGATATCTCCTAAAGCCGCTGTGTGGGGGCCGAGTGGGTTTCGAGGTTGAAGTCGGCGGCTCCGGCGGCACGATCAGAACGCGAGGCGGGCGAGTGAAACGCGCCAGAAATCGTGAAAGATCAGTGCGCCGGTCGTACCGACCGCGCTGTCCGTGCCGGAATCAACAGATGCACATGGGGGCGCCATCGCTACAAAGTAGCGATTGGATCTCTGTGCCCCACGGTGAATCGCGGCTGCGGCTACGCCCGAACCCGCTCCACGCCGGGTGGCATTACGCGATCGCGCCGCGCGTGAATTGATCCTTTGTTAGTCGGCGCGCTCGAACGTGCTGGGTGTTAGAATGCGGCATCCAAATCCCGCCTCCCCCGGGGTAATATGGATGCACGGGCCCACTACGTTAGCGGGCCACGAGCGCGGTGGGGAAGAACAGGTCGGACAGCATGTCCAACCCAGATTTCATGCCCATCCGGGGCTATGACCACGTCGAGTTCTACGTTGGTAACGCCAAGCAGGCGGCCCATTTCTACGACAAAACGTTTGGCTTCACGCCCGTGGCCAAGATGGGCCTCGAAACCGGCTGCCGTGACCGCGCCAGCTATGTCATGCGCCAGGGCAAGGTCACGTTCGTGCTGACCAGCGCTCTGAGCCCCGATCACGAAGTCGCCCGCCATTCCACGCTGCACGGCGACGGCGTAAAGGTGATCGCGCTCGAAGTACCCGATTGCGAAGCCGCGATCCGCGAAGCCAAGGCCCGCGGCGCGACCGTGCTGCAAAAGGCCTCCGCGTACGAGGATGAGAACGGCACGGTGAAAACCGGCATCCTCAAATACGCCGGCGACACCGTGTTCAAGTTCGTCGAACGCGCTCACTATCGCGGCGTGTTCCTCCCCGGCTACAAGCCGCTCGCCCCGGTTGGCAAGCAGCAACCGGTAGGCCTTGCGGCGATCGATCACATGGTGACCAACGTCTATCTGGGCGAGATGGACTATTGGGTGAACTGGTACGCGAACGTGCTCGGCTTCACGCAGCTCAAGCACTTCAGCGACAAGGACATCAGCACCGAGTATTCCGCGCTCATGTCCAAGGTCATGGAAAACGGCACCGGCAAATGCAAATTCCCGATCAACGAACCGGCCGAGGGCAAGAAGAAAAGCCAGATCGACGAGTATCTCGACTTCTACTATGGCCCCGGCGTGCAGCACATCGCCATGAACGTGCCGGACATTTGCGAGAGCGTGCGCGAATTGCGGAAGCGCGATATCGACTTCCTGCGCGTGCCGGACACGTATTACGAGGATTTGCAGCAGCGAGTCGGCAAGATCGAAGAGGACTACAGCGAGCTGAAGGAGCTGGGAATCCTCGTCGACCGTGACGAGGACGGCTACCTGCTCCAGATCTTCACCGCCCCGATGCAGGATCGGCCAACGCTGTTCTTCGAACTGATCGAACGCCACGGCTGCCGGGGATTCGGGCAGGGGAATTTCAAGGCGTTGTTTGTGAGTTTGGAGCGCGAGCAGGCCAAACGCGGGAACTTGTGATGCCCCGCGCCGACGCGCTCTGCAGAGCAGCCGCCGTCGTCTGCGTTTCGTTGAGCGCAGCCGCCCTCGGCTGCGTCGTGCCGAGCCGCGACCGTAAGGGAGCGGTTCGGCCTTGTGGAGCAGCCGCCACCGGCTGCTCCCTTTTTCTCGCCCTCGGCTGCATTTTTCTCTTCGCCGCCGGCTGCTCTCCAACGCCGCCGCTCCCCCCTGCTACAACTCAAGTATCCAGTCAACGAGCGACCACAAACGCGTCGCTCGATCTCACCGACTACACGACCGCCCCGCCGCTGGACGACTCCGAACGCACCGCCCCGCCGCGACGCATCGTCTCCGCCGCACCCAATGTCACCGAAATCCTCTGCGCGCTCGGCCTGCGCGAGTCGATCGTCGGCCGCACGCGTTATTGCGACCATCCGCCGCAAGTCCAATCGATTCCTACGGTCGGCGCGCTCCTCGATCTCAACGTCGAAACGCTGATGAGCCTGAAGCCCGATCTCGTGCTCGTCGCGGGCGAGAGCCGTCAGATTCGGGAAAAACTCTCGACGGTGAAAATTCGCAGCGAAGCCGTGCCCGATGTATCCGTCGACGACCTCTATCGCTCGATCTCGCAAATCGGCGAGTGGACCGGTCGCGAAAAGACCGCCGCCGCCCTCGTCGCAAGTCTCCGCCGCGACATGGATCACGTCGCCGATCGCTATCGCACCAGTTCGCCGCAACGCGTGCTCGTGCTCACATCAACGCTCGCCACGCCGCCGAGCCCGCCCTACGTCGGCGGCGAAAATTCGTTCTACGACTGGATGCTCAACCGAGTCGGCCACCAAAACGTCGTCGCCGGTCAGGGCCGCCCGTTCGCCCCGCTCTCGCTCGAGTTCATCGGCCAGGCCAACCCCGACGTGATCATCGAACTCGCCGCGTCCGCCGACGCCCGCCCCGCCGGCGACGACGACGCCCGCCGCGCGTGGTCCGCCTTGCCCGGCCTCGCCGCCGTCGAGCGCGGCCGCGTGCGTGTACTCTTCGGCAATCAGCACTATCTTCTCGGCCCGCGGCTGGCGATCACGTTTCGCGACTTGTGTGCCGCGATCGAGAAAGGCTGAAGGCCGAAGGTTGAACGCTGAATGTTGAAAACCAGAGCGCGACACCACGCCGCTAACTGGACGCTCGATGCGCGCGATGTCGTCGTCCGCCGCGGCGAGCGCGACGCATTGCGTGGCGTCAGCCTGACGATTCGCCCCGGCGAGTGCGTTTCCATCATCGGTCCGAACGGCGCGGGCAAGACTACCCTGATTCTCACGCTACTCGGCCTCATGCGTCCAAACTCCGGCAGCGTCACGCTGGCGAATCGGCGGCTCCATACGCTCTCGGCACGCGAGCGGGGGCGATTCGCGGCGTATGTGCCGCAAGGCCTCGATCGTACGCCCGCGTTCTCCGTCCGCGACGTGGTAGAGGGCGGCCGCTTCCCACACCTGCACGCGCTGCACCCGTTCTCCGACGCCGACCGCGCCGCCGTCGATGAGGCCATTTCCGCGTGCGGCCTCGTTGAACTCGCCGGTCGCCCGGTCACCGAAATCAGCGCCGGCGAACGGCAAAAAACGCTGCTCGCCGCCGCGATGGCCCAGCAGGCGCAAGTCGTCTTCCTCGACGAACCCAGTACCGCGCTCGACCCCGCGTATCAGATCGATCTCGTCACATTGCTGCGCTCGTGGCAACAGAGCGGGCGCACGGTCGTCATCGTCAGCCACGATTTGCAACTGCCCGCAGCCCTCGGCGGGCGCGTCGTTGCTTTGCGCGACGGCAGCGTCGTCGCGGACGGCTCGGTCGGCGAGATTCTTCAGCCCGATCGCCTCACCGACATATTTTCGGCCACGTTCCAGCTCGCCCGCACCGCCGACGGGCGCGAATTTCTGATTCCCGCCTGGCGGTAGCTCACGAAACATAACCCTTTTTGCGCGGCACCTCGCGCCCCGGGAGGCATCGGCCTCCGGCCGGTGTGTGCCTCTTTCGCACCGGCCGGAGGCCGATGCTCCCCTTGGGCTTTCGGCACATCGCAGTTTTGGTGTTCAAATCCGCCCCCGTCGTCGCCTACGTACCTGCAGAGAGGTCCGGAGCATCGCGCGGCCTGCCGCCGCCGCCTGCTCGCGTTTGGGTCGCGCCGCGTTTGCCGCTGCGCCGCAAGAAAAATCACCGAGGGCTATCGCATGAACAGACTCTTCGATCATGGCGACGCTGTCGCCGCTCCGCTCGATCAGGCCGCCGTCGATGCGTTCACGATGCGCATGGGCGAGCTGCTGAACTCCGCCGCCGTGGCATTGATGATCAGCATCGGGCACCGCACGTCGCTCTTTGACGTGATGGCTACGCTGCCACCGTCGACGAGCACCGAAATCGCCGCCGCCGCCAAGCTCAACGAACGCTACGTCCGCGAATGGCTCGGCGCGATGACCACCGGTCTCATCGTCCTCTACGACGCAGACCACAAGACCTATCGCCTGCCGCGCGAGCACGCCGCCGCCCTCACCCGCGCCGCGACGCCCGCAAATATCGCCGTGCCGATGCAGTTCCTGCCGATTCTTGGGTCGGTCGAAGACGACATCGTCCGCTGCTTCCGCGAAGGCGGCGGAGTGCCTTACGAAAAGTACGGCCGCTTTCACGAAGTGATGGCCGAGGAGAGCGCCCAGAGCGTCGTGTATGGTTTGATCGATCACGCACTGCCGCTCGCACCGGGAATCATCGCCCGGCTCGAAGCGGGAATCGACGTGCTCGACATCGGCTGCGGTCGCGGCAAGGCGATGATGCATCTCGCCCAGCGCTTCCCGCTCAGCCGATTCGCCGGCTATGACCTGTGCATTGATACCGTCGCATGGGCGACTCACGAAGCCGTGCGGCTGAACCTGACAAACGTGCGGTTCGAACAGCGCGACCTGACCGCGCTCGGCGAAATCGAACGGTACGACCTAATCACCGCGTTCGACGCGATTCACGATCAGGCACGACCCGGCACTGTGCTCGCGAACATCCGCCGCGCGCTGCGCCCTGGCGGCACCTTCCTGATGCAGGACATTCGCGGCTCAAGCTGTGTGCATTGCGACATCGAGAATCCGATCGCGCCGTTCGCGTACACGATATCGTGCATGCACTGCATGAGCGTGTCGCTCTCGCAGGGTGGCGAAGGACTCGGCGCGATGTGGGGCCAGCAGCGAGCACGCGAGTTGCTCGCCGCCGCAGGATTTTCCGATGTCGCCGTGAATCAGTTGCCGCATGACATTCAGAACGACTGGTACGTCGCGCGCGGCGGGTAGGTAGCAGCGCCCGCGGCGTTCATGGGGAGCATCGGCCTCCGGCCGGTGCGAGAATCTCGCGCACCGGCCGGAGGCCGATGTTCCCCGCGCGTGAATCCATTCCGCGCATTGCCGCGTACAGAACATCGTCGTCAGAGTCGCCCAGGAGGAGAAGAAGCGCAAGCCCGAAGCCGCCGTAGGTCGAGGGGCCTGCGGCGGCGGACGGTGCGATGGGTCGGCGTCAGGTTTGTGGGTAAATGACAAAGGCCCGATCCTCGGTTTCAATAGCTTCGGGTTTCAAACGAGCCATTTGGCCAAGGAGGGCCATGTGAATCTTACCGAAGTCGCCGAAACGTGTT
>JBJXFK010000305.1:0-4260 GCA_046155505.1 Phycisphaerae bacterium | reverse complement strand
ATTCTGCCGGCCGTCACGATTGTCGACTTCGGCGGAAACATCATTACCAATAGTGATCGCACCATCACGCTGAATCTTCAGACGAACCCCGGCAGCGCGACGCTCGCCGGGATCAACGCTAAGGTCTCGTCCAGCGGCGTTGCGCGTTGGGAAGCCGGCGACAATCTCAACATCGTCACCGCCGCGACGGGCTACACGCTGCGCGCACTGCAGAACGGGGCTGCGCTTCTGACCAGCGACACCGCGGACAGCGAGCCGTTCGACATCCTCGCCGGCCCGCCCGACAGCATGCAGATTACGTTGCAACCGGCCTCGACCACGGCCGGCGGAGACATTCTGATCAACGTTTCGGTGTTCGACGCCGCCAGCAATCTCGTCACCACGCCTTCGGTCGATATCACGCTTGACCCGGCGGTAAACCCCGGCGGCTGGCCCCTACTCGTCGCGAGCAGTCTGACCAAACCCACCGTGGGCGGCGTCGCGTCTTGGGCAGCGGCCGATGACCTGCGGATCAACAAGGCGGTCGTCGGCTATCGGCTCGCGGCATCGGGCGTTGGGCAGACGATCTTCACCAACCTGTTCGACATCACGCCCGCGACGCCGGCGCTGCTTGCGTTTGTGCAGCAGCCGAGCAATGCGACCGAGGATGTCGCGATCAACTCAGCGATCACGGTCGAGGTGACGGACGCGTTTGCGAATCGCACGGACAGTGCCGTCGCCATTCAGCTCGCGGTCGCGGCCGACGGTTGCAGCGGCGTGGTCGGCAACGGCACCGCGACATCAGCGGCGGGACTCGCGACGTTCGCCGGAGTGACGATCGACACGCCTTGCGCAGCGGCAACGCTTGCGGCGTCGTCGAGCGGGCTTGTGGGTGCGCTGTCCGACACCTTCGTGATCGCGGCGGCGGCGGTTGTTGACGACGATGATGATGCCGACGACGGGGGCAACGAAAACGTCAACGTCAACGCGGGCGACGACGGCGGCGCTGACGATGATGCGAACGTGCCAGCTGACGACATCGCAAACGGCAATGCCTGCGCGGCGTGCGGCTTGGGAGCGGCGTCGGCGATGATTCCGATGTTGCTGGCGCTGACGGCGATGCGCTGGGTCACTGGTTCGACGAAGCGGCAGCGCAGCGCGAACATGTGAGCGAGCGTCAACGACGGGCGGTCGCTTCGGCGACCAATGCCTGAAACAGCCGCAGATGCTCGGGCCGGTCGATCATGTCCTCGGGGTGCCACTGCACAGCGAGGAGGAATCGACCGGTCGTGTCCTCGGCCGCTTCGACCACGCCGTCGGGCGCGAACGCGACGGGTTGCAGCCGCCCGCCGATTTGCGACGCATCGACGACCTGGTGATGTCGGCTGTTCACCTGGAATGCGGCGGAGCCGACGATGCGTGCCAGCCGCGAGCCGGGTAGCACGCTCACGTCGTGATATGAACTGCTGTGATCGGGCATGTAGTGCCGGATCGCACCGACGCCGGGCAGGTCATCGACGTGTTGCACCAGCGCGCCGCCGCGACAGACGTTTGACACCTGGCAACCGAGGCAGATGGCCAAGATCGGCTTGTGCGCCTCATCGACGCGGCGGAAAAACTCCAACTCAAATGCATCGCGGCGGGCGTGCATGATGCCGGTGCGCGGGTGCGGCGACTGGCCGTAGTGTCGGGGATCGATGTCGTCGCCGCCGCTGAAAATGAACGCGTCGCACCGCGACAGGAACTCATCAATCGCCGCTGCATCGCTCTGCGGCGGCAGCGGCAACGGTAGCGGAATGCCGCCCGCGGCGTAGATCGCATCGGTATAGGCGGCGTTCAGGAAGCTCCGCTTGCGCACGACCGCGCCGCCGGTTTCTTCGAAGCTGCATGTGATGCCGATGAGTGGACGCATGTTGGCTCCGTCAAAGTGCTCAGTGTTCAGTGTTCAGTGCTCAGCAAAGACGAAGACCGCGCGGCCGCGCGACTGAACCCTGAACCCCGAACCCTGAGCACTGAGCATTGAACACTCTCCGCAGATTGCACCTCCGCCTGCCAAGGGTATAGTACCCGCGCGGTTGGGTATTCGCGGCGGGTGGCCATTCGGCAGCGTCGCTCGTTTTTGAACTCCTGCCATTCTCGGTGAATCGTGCAACATGCGGCTACGCTTATGACCGGTTCGTCTTCGCGCCGGCTGGTCGCGATCCTGCCATTCGTGATCATCCTGTTCGCGTGGCTCGCGGTTGATCCGGCGATCGCTCAACAGGCCACGACGCGCCCGCCGGACGGCACGCCCATTCGTCGCGTCGAGATTCGCGGTCTCTCGGCGATCAACGAGGGGTTCGTCCGGCGCACGATCAAAACGCGCGAGGCTCAAAACTTTACCGAGCAACAGGTGAACGAAGATGTGCGTGAGTTGCTGCGCACGCGCAAGTTTCTGAACGTCACCGCCGACGCGCGCATGGACGAGACCGAAGCGGTTGTCACGTTTATCGTCGCTGAGAAGCCGGAGATCCGCTCGGTCGAGTTGCAGGGCAACAAACAGTTCACGAATGAGCAACTCTTCAAGGAACTGAGCTTCACCGCCGGCAGCCCGGAAGATCGTTACGAGATCAACCGCGGGCGCGAGAACATCGAGCGCAAGTATCGCGAGAAGGGCTATTACTACGTCGAGGTGACGCTCGACGACGAAGCCCTCGCCCGCAGCCAAAGCGTGATCTACAAAATCGTCGAGGGCCCGCGCGTTCGTGTGCGAGAGATCGAGTTCGAGGGCGTGCGCGCGTTCAGCGAGACCGTGCTGCGTTTTCGCGTGAAAACCTCGCGCTATTTCCCGGTGTTCAGCGAAGGCGCATTCGACGAGGACCAGGCCGACCGCGACGCCGTCGACTTGCAGGAGTATTACCGCAAAGAGGGCTTCCTCGATGCGCGGGTCGGCTATCGGCTTGATTTCGACAGCGTTGATCGCACGCGGCTGATCGTCGTGTTCGTCGTGGAAGAGGGTACGCGCTATCGCGTCGATGAGTTTCGCGTCGCCGGTAACGAAATTTTCAGCGCCGAACGCGTGCGCGGCGCGATGTTGCTGCGCGAGGGCGAGTTCCTGCGCGATGAGGTGTTGCAGCAGGACATTCGCCGCATCGAGGATTTGTACGGCGAGATCGGCTACGTCGATACGCGCGTCAATACGACGTATGACTTTCGAGAAGAGCCGGGCAAGGTCATCCTGAACATCTCGATTGCCGAGAGCAAGCGTTCGACGTTCGGGCGCATTACGATTCGCGGCAACTCGACCACGCGCGATGAAGTGATCCGCCGCGAGCTGCGCTTCTACCCCGGCGAGGATTACAACACGGTCAAGGCCCGGGACGCCGAACGCCGCATCATGGAACTCGGCCTGTTCAGCAAGGCCACGATCACGCCACTCGAAGATCTCGAAGGCACGCGCGAGGCGCTTGTCGAAGTCGAAGAGGGCAACGTGATCGACTTTTTGATCGGTGCCGGCGTCAGCAGCGATAGCGGCCTGCTGGGCTCGATCACGCTGCGCAATCGCAATTTCGACCTTGCGGACTGGCCGCGCACCTGGGGCGAGTTCATCCGCGGCCGCGCGTTTCGCGGCGACGGGCAGCGCATCAGCCTGCAATTCGAGCCGGGCACCGAGGTCACGCGCTTCCGCCTCGATTACACCGAGCCGTATTTGTTTGATAAGCCGCTGCGATTCGATCTCGGTCTCTACGTGTTCGACCGCGATCGCGAGTCGTACGACGAACGCCGCTATGGCATCGTGCCCGCGCTCAGCAAGCGGTTCGACACGGGCTTGCTCGCGGGTTGGGCGATCGAGGGTGCGCTGCGGCTCGAAGGCATTCGGCTCGATGATCTGCGACCGCTCGCGGCGAACGACATTCGTGACGTGCGCGGCAGCAGTGTGCTGACCACGATCAAGGGCAGCCTCGTGCGCGACACGACCGACAGTCGGCTTGTGCCGACCAAGGGTTCGCGGTTTGTGTTCGCTTGGGAACAGGCCGGCGGCCCCGGCGACTATGACTTCGGCAAGCCGACCGCCAGTTATACGTATTACCGCACATTGCGGACCGATGTGTATGACCGCAAGAGCGTGCTGGCGCTGCGGGCCGACACAGGGTATATCGTCGGCGACGCGCCGGTTTTCGAACGCTACTACGGCGGCGGTTTCGGCTCGATTCGCGGGTTCGACTATCGCGGCGTCACGCCTCGGGCCGGGCTGTTCAACGACCGCGTCGGCGGCGACTTTATCTTGCTGGCGGGTGCCGA
>JBJXFK010000304.1:0-7046 GCA_046155505.1 Phycisphaerae bacterium | reverse complement strand
CGCTACAGCAGATTCGCGGCCAGCTCTGCCAATTGGCTGCGCTCGCCCTTGCGCAATTCCACATGAGCCGCGATTTCTTGATCGCGGAAGCGATTGACCAAATATGTAAACCCGTTGCTGTTGCCGTCGACATATGGATTGTCGATCTGGAACGGATCGCCGGTCAGCACTATCTTCGCCGCCGTGCCCATGCGGGTGATGATCGTTTTCACTTCGAGTGGCGTGAGATTTTGGGCTTCGTCGATCACGGCGAAGCGATTCGCGATGCTCCGCCCGCGAATGTACGTCAGCGGCTGAATCTCGATCACACCCGAATCGATCAACGCGTCAACGTCATTGTGCCCTTTCACCGCCCCGCCGCTGTCGAGCAGAAACTCCACTGTGTCGGCCACCGGCTTGAGCCACGGGTCGAGCTTCTGCCCAATGTCGCCGGGCAGATAGCCGATGTCGCGCCCGACCGGCACGATCGGGCGGCAGACGAGCATGCCGCGATAGCGCTTTTTCTTGAGCGTCAGATGCAGCGCGGCGGCCATCGCGATCAGCGTCTTGCCCGTGCCCGCTTTACCGAGCAGCGTGACCAGCTTGACGTTGTCGTCGAGCAGCGCGTCCATCGCAAAATACTGCTCCTTGTTTCGCGGCTTGATGCCCCAGAGCGACTCTTCGCTTTGCAGCGCGCGAATCCGACCGCGACCGTCGAAGCGTCCGAGAGCCGACCCGTTCTTGCTGTCGGCGATTTTCAGCAGGACATACTCGTTAGGCGACAGCGCCAGCCCCGGCAACATGAGTTCGCCGGCGTGCTTGAACTCGCTGATCTGATCGTGCGTCAAGGTCAGCTCGGTATGCCCGGCATACACGTCCGACAGCAGCACGCGATCGGATTCGTAATCCTCGGCGCGCAATCCCGCCGCGTCGGCACGGATGCGCAGGCTGATATCCTTCGTAACGATGATGACCGGCATCGCCGGCTCGGCATCGCGAATGGCCGCCGCCGTCCGCAACATTTCGGTGTCGGCGTGCAGGTTGTCGTTGGCCATCGCCTTTTCGGGGTCGCAATAAACGCGTAGCCGCCCGCCGTTCTCCAGATCGACGCCGCCGGCGAGGCCGTGATCGCCGCGCAGACCGTCGAGAATGCGGATGACCTGTCGCGCACTCACGCCACGATCGGTCTGTTCGCGTTTGAAGCGATCGAGTTCGCGGATGACTCCGACGGGGATGATGACAACGTTATCGACGAACCGAAAAACGGAATGCGGATCGTGGATCAACACATTCGCGTCGAGCACATAGTTCTTACGCATGTTGGAGGCGAATATAGCGGACAACGCCGCTCACGGGGAGCGCGGCGGCGAGTGTGAAATTCTCGCATGAGTTGACAGGCCCTGTCATCAGCACCCGTTCTCAAATTCGCGAATCTTCTCGACCCGCCGCGCGTGCCGTCCGCCCTCGAATTTGGTTTCAATCCAGGTGCGCACCATGCTCTGCATGAGCGCGTCGCCGATCAGGTCGGCGGGCAGGCAGAGCACATTCGCGTCGTTGTGCCGCCGCGAAAGCTGTGCGGTCAACTCGTCATGGCACAGCGCCGCCCGCACGCCGGCGACTTTGTTCGCTGCGATCGACATTCCCAAGCCCGTGCCGCACATCAGGATGCCGCGTTCTGCCTTGCTGCCGGCGACATCGCGCGCGACCTTAATCGCCGCATCTGGATAGTCGCACGACTCGCGCGAGCTGGCCCCGTGGTCCACGACCTCGATCGCCATTTCGCGCAGCAGCGCCTTGATGCGTTCCTTGGCGTCGAAGCCGCGATGATCGCTACCAATGCTGATCTTCATGCACGAATTCCTCGACGCGCCGCAGGACGGCCCGCTCAATTTGCTCCGCACACTGCCGATACTCGGATGCGTCGCCTCCGACGGGGTCGGTGACGCTGCGCGGCTCATCCAATAGCGTAACGCGCGAGGCGGCACTTGGCACGAGGTCGATCACCGACTCGCGATGCTCGCCGGACATCACATAGATACGCTCGCAGCGCTGCACCAGTTCGGGCGTAAGCGGTTGCGAGCGATGCATGGTCGCCTGAATTCCGCGGCGTTCGAGCTCCGCCGCCGAGCCGCGCGACATCAGGCCGCCGCTCGGGGCAAAAGTTCCCGCCGAGCTGACCGCGTAGCCGCGCCGCCGCAATTCCGATCCCTTGACTTCCAGCCGCTTGGCCAGAGCATCGCGAAAAAGATACTCGGCGATCGGCGAGCGGCAGGAGTTGCCCGTGCAGACGAACAGCACCTCGCTCGTGGCCGCCCGGCGAATGGCGCGCTCGTCCAGCGCGCCTTCGCGGCGCACGGCCCAGTCGTTGCCGACGATTTCGACCGTCGTGGAGGTCGCAGCCAGGCGCGTTCGTCCGGCACTGATGGCGAGATCGACAAATTCGCCCAGCGAGCGGTGCGCGTCTTCAAATGTCGTCGGCGCGGGCCGGCCGCCGGTGGATGCGGCCGCGGCGACGATAGGCCCCGCGACCATTCCCAGCAGCCGCTGCGTGAGTGCGTGCTGCGGGCAACGCAGGGCGACGCGATTCGGGCCAAAGACGGCGTCGAGTTTCGCCAGGCCGAATCGCTTAGCGGCGGCGGTCTCGGCGGGTGATTCGACGGCGCAAATGAGGGTCACCGGCCCGGGCCAAATCTTGCGCGAGAAGCGGCGCATCAGCGGCGTCGGGTCGTTCAGGTAATCAGCCGCGTCGCTCCCGCACGAGAGGTGTACGGTGAGCGGCTGTGAGCCGACGTCCGGCTTGAGCGTTCGAAGGCGGGCGATGGCCCGTTCGCTCAGCGCCGAAGCAGCCACGCCGTAAACGGTTTCGGTCGGAATGATGACCAGTGCGCCGTCGCGCAACGCGGATGCGGCGCGGTCGAGCCAGTCAGCGTCAGCCTGACCATCGTGTGCGTGCAGCGTTTCGGCGGGCATGACCATTCCCTGTTACCGGGATTGATACGTCGCTGGCGCGGGCGTGTCAAACCGCGATCGCAGCGGCATCCGCCAGTACGCGAGCGGGCTTTGACCCTGCCCGCGTGAAACCGTATTATTCTGTAAGCTGTGGTGAATATTCCGGTTAGCTGCGTCATCGCGTAGCGGCAGCGGCCGATACAATATGAGTGTTAGCAGCGCGAATCGACCGCTTGCGGCCCGGCCCGCGCGAGGAGTGATGCGATGAGCTTGACCGGTCTGCACATGCTCGCGTTCTTCAACGCCCTCAGCCCGATGCACGTCGTGCTTGTCCTCGTCGTCGCGCTGCTCCTTTTCGGCAACCGCCTGCCGGAAGTGGCCCGCTCGATCGGCCGAGCGATTAACGAATTCAAGAAGGGCATGAAAGAGGTCGGCGACAACGTTGACGACGACAAGGCCGACAAGCCGCGGCTGACCGGCGATGAAGCCCGCCGCGAAGACGCACCTGCCGAGCGTGAGAAACAGGCCGAGAACGTGCGCGATCACAAGTAATTCACCTGCCGTCGATGTTTGCGCGGCTGCCGCACGTAGAATTTGCGCCCGTGCCGATTGTCACGCAGCCATCCCATGCGATAGGAAGGTAGCGCGTCGGCACTGGTGACCGGCGTGGTCTGTCGCCCGCGATTCGCGCCGCGCGTCGCGCTCGCCGCTCTTCGAAAGCCGGAAGCAAATGCACGAAACGATCGACGATCAGGAACTGCTTGCCACGGTTGCGCCGCTGCTCGATGCGCTTAATTGCGGCGCGCTGCTGATCCACCGCAGTGCGAAAATCGTCTGCGTCAATCAGCGACTCTGCGACATGCTCGATCGCGAACACGGCGAAATCGTCGGCAAGATGTTCGACCAATTCCTCCCCGATGATCGCGGCGGCGCGGCGCGCAGCGAATTTGTCGAACGCTTCGAAGAGAAGAACGAACGCGAGGTCGTCTTTCGCACGGGCGGCGGCAAAGAATTACACGCCATCGCCAGCGGTCGCCCGCTCGGCTACGGCGAAGGCCCGCACGAATTTCGCGTCGTCACGCTGATCGACGTGTCGCCGCAGAAAAAGGCCGAACGCGAGCTTCACGAGCGCTACGCCTACATCACCAAGCTGACCGACACGGTGCTTGATCAGGCAATGCAGCTCAAGAATTACAACGAGACGCTCGAGGCCCGCGTCGCTGAGCGCACGCGCGAGTTGCACGAAGCCAACATCGACAGCATCTATATGCTCGCCATCGCCAGCGAAGCCAAGGACCAGGACACCGGCTCGCACGTTCGCCGCATTCAATACTTCGCCGAGACGCTGGCCAATCAGCTCGGCCTAACCGCGCGCGAGGCGGACATCATCGGCTATTCGTCGATCTTGCACGACGTGGGCAAGATTCATGTGCCGGACGAGATTCTGCGCAAGCCCGGTTCGCTCACCGAAGATGAGTGGAAGGTGATGCGCGAGCACACCATCATCGGCGAGAAGATTCTCGCCGAGCGGCCGTTCTTTCAAATGGCGCGCGAGATCGCCCGCAGCCATCACGAGAACTGGGACGGCAGCGGCTACCCCGACGGTAAAGCCGGCGAGGCCATTCCGCTCGCGGCGCGACTCGTGCATCTGGTCGACGTGTACGACGCGCTGACCAGTCATCGACCTTATAAAGAGGCCTGGAGCCCATCGGATGCGGCTGGTTCCATTGTCGGCGGGCGCGGCAAGATGTTTGAGCCTGCGATCGTGGATGCTTTCGAAGCGTGCATCAAGGGGGGCGCTTTCGCACCCGGTCGAGCCGACGAATTCGCCCGTCGCAACTGGACGCCCGCGGGCGAATTACAAGCAGCGCCGGCGTGAAGGTGCTCAATTGGTCAGCGGTCGAAAACTGCCGCGCTGAAATTCGACCGTGCGGATCACGTCGTCGAACCCCGGCGGCGGGTTGTTCAGATATCGCGCGTCATAGGTCAAGTCGGTGCGCGTGCCTTCAATTGTGATTGCGCCGGATGAAAGCAACACGCCGTGCAGGTCATTTCGCCCGCCTAGTGACAGGTCTCCGCCGATCATCATCAGGCCGTGAATTCGGGACGGGTAAGAATCTTCGATGTCGGCGTCTTCGCCCAGGCCTTCGTAGGTCGCCGGCGAGCCGGACGGATTGAAATTGACGTTGACGCTCGATTCGCTCAGCGGCGTGTTGGTCATGCTGATCAACATCCCGCCGTCCGTCAGCAATGCGGGATAGTTGGACACCGCGGCGTGCCAGGCGACGGATGATTCGATGATCGTGCCGCTTCCGGGCGCGAGCAGCACGAGCGTGCCGAAGATCCGACAGTCGCGAATGTGCAGATTCTGATCCTGGCAATCGAGCAGGTAGAGGCCCAATGCATTGCGACTGCCGAATGGATTGTTGTTGGGGCTGAGGACAACGCCCTCGATGTACGGATCGCTGGTCAGGTCGGAGCGGTGCAGGGATACACAGTCGACGAAAAACGACTCGGTCCCGCTGACAGTGTTCAGCCGCAGCGAGGCGGAAACGAGCGTGCCGGTCCAGGCCGGCGTAATCGTGCCGGATACCAGCACGAAACTGTTCGCTGCCAAAGCCGTCGGTCCCGAAATTGTCGTCGTTTGAATGGACGACGCGGGCGTGGGACGATGGAGAATCGCCAATTGTATGCGGCCCTCGATGCTCGTCGATCCGTCGCGGCGAAAGTAGGCACTCGCCGTGAACGGCTTCTGATTCCGCATGGCGCTGGTCACGTCTTGCGCAGCGCCGTCGCTCGCCGCGGTGCGCCCGACGACGAGTAATGAAAAGCTGCCCAATTTCTTTTTCGCCGCGTCCGTCGAAATGACGGTCGTGCTTCCGACCGCAGTCCAGCCGGTGGTTCCGTTTTCGAATCCGCCATTGCTGGTTTTTTCGGCGTTGCCGGCGGGTAGGGCGGCGATGTCGATGACGGTTGCGGAACTGGTGTAGGCGTTGATAACGTTTGTGACGTTGATGGTCGGGCGAGCGGCCTGTCCTGCGCGGGTCAGGCCGTGGTACGTGACGCCATTGACCGAACCGACGACGGCTACGTCGGCGAACACACTCGCGCCGGCTAGGGCGTTGCAATTTAAATTGGAGCTGAACCACTGGTCGCTGAGCACCGTGGGCCCGGTGATGCTCAGTTCGCCTTGTGCATGCAATGCGACCTCGAGCAATTCGTTGCCGCGCGTGGCGGTCATGGTGGCCTGCAGCGCCTGCGTGGCCGCACCCGCCGTGCCGGTGGCTTTGATGACGATCGGGTCGTCGTAGTTGTTCGCCGGATTGCCGTCGATCGGATCTTCGGCGTCAATTTTGAACGCCGCGTTTCCAAGCGTGGTGCGCGCTTTCCAGGCGCCATTGCCGAGATCGGCGCGCCAGTCGGGATTCTCACGCACCATGTACATGCCCAGCTCGATCGCCGAGCGGGCGGCGATGCGGGCCGCCGCCGCCGATTCGAGGTCGGCTGCGCCGCGGCCTTGGATGCGCGTGGTGGTCAGGGCCGAAATGCCGATGACGACGACGAGCATCGAGCTCATGAGCACAAGCGCATAGGCCGAAGCACGGCGAATGCGTGACTTGCGCGTGGCGCTGCTGGATTCGGCCATGACTATCACTCCGGCAGATTCTCGACCCAGGCGTTCGTGCGCAGCGCGACCATTCGCGCCAGCGGTTTTCCCTTGTACTGCACCTCGACCGAGACGCGTTTAATGCCGCTGTCGCTTGAGAGTGCGGATTCGAGCGCGGCTATGCCGACGCGCTCAATCGTGGCGGTCTCGGTCCAGTCGTTCAACCCGGTCTTGAATGTCCCATCGCGATATTGGGGCGGATTCGCGGTCCAGCCGTTGAAGTCGTCCACATCGTCGAAGGCCCGCCGCGTTCCGTCGGCCTCGCCGGCCTCGGGGCCGAATCCGGGCGTGAGCACGGGTTCCTCGTAGACCTGCTCGACGATTTCGGTCAGCAGGGCTCGCGCGAGTTCCTGGGCGAGCTGCCGGTCGGCGATTGTCTTCTGCGTGGTTTTCGCGGCGCTCACGGTCGAGAGTGCGGCAACCAGCGTGATGGAGACGACTGCCATGCAGA
>JBJXFK010000229.1:0-10667 GCA_046155505.1 Phycisphaerae bacterium | reverse complement strand
CGCACCGGCCGGAGGCCGATGCTCCCCGCGCCCTGGATACAATAGACTTCTGATGGGGGGCCGTTGGTCGATCATGTCCGGGCCGGCGCGGTCAGCCAGTTTCCCGTTGTTCGAGAAGGATGCGTTCATTGAGCGAAGATTCTCGACAGGCCGGGCAGGTCACGCGCGTGCTGCAAGCCGCCAGTGCCGGCGACGCACAGGCCGCGCGCGAACTGCTGCCGCTGGTATACGCCGAGCTTCGTTCGCTGGCCGAGGCGCGGCTGCGCCGCACGCCGCCGGGGCAGACATTGCAAGCGACGGCGCTCGTGCACGAGGCGTATTTGCGGCTCGTCGGCGCCGGCGACGGTGGTTGGCTGAATCGCGGGCACTTCTTCTTCGCCGCGGCCCGGGCGATTCAGGACATCCTGGTCGAGAACGCCCGAAGCAAGGGTGCGATCAAGCGCGGCGGCGATCGACGGCGCGTCGATCTGGAGAAACTGCGCGTCGCCGACGAGGCCCCGGACGAGGAATTGCTCGCGCTGGCCGAAGTGTTGACGCAATATGAGCAGGAAGACGCGCAAGGCCATCGCCTCGTGATGCTGCGATTTTTCGCAGGTCTGAGCGAAGCCGAGGCCGCCGAAGCGCTGGGCATGTCCGAGCGAACCGTGCGGCGCGAGTGGCGATACGCGCGTGCCCGCCTACACCAACTGCTCGAATCATCGCCGCCGGAGCCGGGCGATGGCTGAGGATCGGCGGGCGTGGATCAAGCGTATTTTTTTCGAGGCGGCTGATATGCCGCCCGACGTGCGCATGCATTTTATCGAGCAGGCGTGCGCGCAAGACGCGGATGCGCGGCGCGAGATCGAAGATCTGCTGTCGCGCGATGAATCGGTGGACGATTCGTTTCTCGCCGGTCGGGCCACGACTACCAAGGGTGATCCCGAAGCTCGCGAAGTCACCGCAGCGACGTTGCTGGCGGGCGATCGGTTTGCCGGTTTCACGCTTCGCCGCGTACTCGGCGAAGGCGGCATGGGCGTCGTCTATGAGGCGATGCAGGAGAACCCGCCGCGCGCCGTGGCACTAAAGGTGATCCGCGACGGACGCATCGGCCCGCAACAGCGACAACGATTTCAGCGTGAGTGTGAGGTGCTCGGCAAGTTACAGCACGCCGGCATCGCACAAATTTTTGCGTCGGGCACGAGCGACGCGGGTCGCCCGTTCTTTGCGATGGAGCTGATTCGCGGGGTTTCGGTCACGGAGTATTTTCGCGCGCGCAGCGGCTCGGTGCGCGAAATTTTGACGCTCATGGCGCAGGTGTGCGACGCGGTGCAGTATGCCCATGCGCAAGGAGTGGTGCACCGCGATTTGAAGCCCAGCAATGTGCTCGTGAGCGACGGAGCGACGGAGCGACGAAGCGACGAAGGGGAAGCGAGCGAAGAAGCGACGGAGCGACGAGGCGACGAACGGCCTGCCCTGTCCCACCCCCCGTCGCTCCGTCGCTCTGTCGCTTCGTCGCTTCCAAAGATCATCGACTTCGGCATCGCGAAACTCTCTTCAGAAGTCGGCGATGACGGCGGACGATTGACACTTTCGCAGCAGTTCATGGGCACGCCCGCGTACATGAGTCCCGAGCAGGTGTCCGGGCAACCGCTCGACGGCGGGACGGACATCTACGCGCTCGGTGTCATTCTCTACGAACTGCTCAGCGGGCGATTGCCGTATGACCTGGAACATTGCTCGCTGCCCGAGGCGGCGCGAATCATTCGCGAGGAGGAGCCGTCGCGGCTGATTGCGACGGGTACGCAATCGCGACGCGGGATCACGCCGACGATTGCGGCCGGTCGGCTCGACCGCGACGTCGAGACGATCGTGCTGAAGTGTCTCGAAAAGGAAAAGCATCGCCGCTATCGCACGGCAGGCGAGCTGGCGGATGAATTGCGGCGTTACCTGCGCGACGAGCCGATTCTGGCCCGGCCAGCGACATCGTGGTATCAGATTCGCAAATTCGCCAAGCGTCACAAAGAACTGGTATTCGGCCTGGCGCTCACGTTCGTCGCACTGGTCGTCGGATTGGTGATGACGACCCGGCTGGCGTGGATCGAGCAGCAGCAGCGCGTACTGGCCACTGAGAAGGCCGACGAAGCGCAGCGTCAGGCCTATCGCGCGGGCATCGCCGCTGCCGCAGCAGCGCTGCAGAATCATGATGTGACCACGGCGCGGCAGAATCTCGACGCGGCTCCGGCGGCGCTGCGCGGCTGGGAGTGGCGCTACCTGCGGGCGCAGCTTGACCAGAGTACGCACCAGTTCGAGTTTTCACACACCAAGTCTGAGTATTGGTGGCGCACACAACTGGGTTTTGTCGACAACGACATACTCGCGGTCAGCATGAATCTTGCAGACGGGCGCTTCGCCGCGTGGAACTTGCGAACGGGAAAGCCTCACGACTTGGGCTTGCGCAGCGCCGCCGATGGCGCGACATTCGCCGGCGTGAGTCCTCGATTTCAGAGCGAAGTGTGGGTGACCGACAGCGGCGCCCTGTTCACGCGACGATTTGCGGACGATGCGCGATTCTCGTTCGAGCCGAAGGTTCCCATGCTCAGTTCGTACTTTCTGGGCCCGGTGTGGGTCGCGGATGATGCGTCGCGGGTGGTGTTCGACCCGCACCAGAACGTCGCCTGCGGCGCGTTCGATTGCGACATGACGAATGGACTTGTGCGTTCGCGGAGCGCTTATCGCTATCGCGGCAAAGCCACGCCGATCGGCGAACAACTCGGGCACTTCAGTCGAGAGAACGCGGTCGCCACGCTTACTCGAGCGGACAAGAGCATCGATCTGATCGGACACACTGGCAATGTCGAAGCGATGGCCGGCTCGCCCAACGGAAAACTGGTCGCGACCGGGGCGCGCGACGCAACCGTGCGGCTCTGGGACGCGGCGACCGGTCGACCGCTGGGTGTCGGGCGCGGTCACATTGACGCCATCAACGCGATCGCGTTCAGCGATAACGGGCGGTTGATCGCGAGCGGCAGTGCCGATCGAACGGTGCGCGTCTGGGAAGTCGATGGGTTGGTACCAGTGGAGACGTTTCACGGGCACGATGATGTCGTGTGGCTGATCCGATTTTCGCCCGATTCGAAACGCATCGCGTCGTTCGACGAGTCGGGCATGATTCGCGTCTGGGATTCGGACGGCGTGCGGACCAGCGGCACGATCCGCGGACACGAGAGTTTCATCTACCCCGTTGCGGTTTCGCCCGACGCGCGCTGGATCGCCTCGAGCGCGTGGGACCAGAGCGTGCGTGTTTGGGATGCGGCGACCCTACGCGAGGTCGTGTGCCTCGACGGTTTCGACGTGCGGCCCGACAAGCTCTATTTCTCGCCGGACGGAACGACGCTAATCGCCCTAGGGAAGGACGCCGTCGATTCGCAGCGCATGACCGTTTGGCAGGTCGGCGGCTGGACCCGTGCCGCCGAGATGGAGACGTTCGGAGTCCGGCGCGAGGCGCACCCCGGCGAGCGCGGCGCGATGCTGGTGGGGCATGACGCGGCGCAGTCGGTGGACGTTTTGCTCTACGACGGCACGATTGAGCGCGGCATCAATGACATTGCCTACGCCGCCGAATTGATCGGACTGTCGCGCGACGACGATCTGCGGCTGGCGACGCCAATCGTGCCGACGCACGAGGGCAGCCGCAAATCGAGGATAGGGATCTTCAATCCGGCAACGGGCTCGATCGATTTGTGGGTCGAGTCAAGCTGGTCGATTCAATGGGCCTGGTCGCCGAACTCGGCGAGTCGGCGGCTCATCGCGATTCCGATGACCGAACATACGTTCGGCGTCGGCATCTGGGATGCCGCGACGCGGTCGCAAGTGGCGGAGCTGCGCGGGCACAGTGCGGCAGTGTTTACGGTTGCCTGGTCGCCCGACGGAAAGCGGATCGCAACCGCGGGTCGTGATCAGGTCATTCGCATTTGGGACGCGGAGCGATTCGAGGAAGTCGCGCAGCTACGCGGTCACACGGCCTACGTCTGGTCGCTGATTTGGAGCCCGGACGGATCGTTTCTGGTGTCCGGCTCGGGCGATCACACGCTGCGCGTCTGGAGCACGCGCCCGCTGACTGATACGGCTCAATGAACCCCGACGTCAATCGCGAAACTGCGTGTGACACGCGCGGCAATCGCTTTTCATTGACTCGTAATGGCGAGTCAGCTCGGTGGGCGACTCGCCGGCGATCAGCGCGTCTTCCAGCGCCTGCGCGGCGGCGTGCGCCGAGTGCATCAACTCGACAAAGCCGCTCGCCTGTGACAGCGTGCGCGTGTCGGCGAGCAGATTGCGGTAGATATCCGCCATGCGGCCCGCCTCGGCAGCGGGAACCAGATCGGGGTGATCTTCCGGCACTTTCCAGCCGGCCTTCTGAATCGCGCTCACATGTTCGTCGATGCGTTCAAGCTCGCTCATGGCGCGGACTAATCCGATCGGCGGCGTGACTTCGGGGAACGATCCATCAACCGCCGAGATTCGTGCGCTTGATACAACTGAAGCCGTCGACACGCTCGCATACAGGCCCCGATACGAGGCCGATGTGCCCGAGACGCGCATCCGACTCACCGCTGATTCCGGCGAGCAAGACCCCAGCGTGACCAGCGCCGCCCCCGCCGCCGCGGCGCTGCGGTGTTTACCGTGGTGGCAATGGAAGTAAATCGGCTGCGGCAAATCGCGAATCGCGCGGGCCAGCTCCAGCGTTCGCTCGGCGGGCACGCGGTCATAGCCGATGGGCAAGTGTACGTAGCGCATGCCCCGCGCGCGGGCCGGTTCGAGATTGGGCAATGCCCCGTCAACAGAGATGATTGTCCGCACGCCGAGGCGCCGAAGTGAATCAAATCCTGCATCGCCGTCCGGCAGCGAGCCGGAGAACACGGCGCGATCGTACGCCACGACATTTTTCAGGCCGGGATACTCGATCGGCAGTTCGTCGGCGAGGCGCGGCGCATCATCGGGCAAGGCGAACGGGGCCGGAACCTTGCTCGATGTCGTCGCCCGGTCGCCGCAGCCGACGAACGAGATGCTCGCGAGCAGCGTCGCGAGAATCGCCCATGCAGCGCCTGCGGACAAGTGGAACGACATACGACTTCCCTGATGCGTCACAAACGATTTATACGCGAAGCATCGCGCTCGCCGCAAAAAGAAAACGGTCATTCGCGCACCTGTCGCAAGGGACGGCTGCGCGGTTACGATCCGCGATTCGTTCCAGTTAGCCTGTGCGGACTACGAACCGTGTGCCACCATGACGCAGCAAGAAGACCGACTGACATGCGAGGAACTGCTCGCGGCGTGGCCGGTGTTCTCGGATGAGGACCGGGCCGAGTCGCTGCGCCTATTGCCGCGCGAAGATGCCGAGGAGCTCTTTCAGTCGCTCGACGCGCCGAGCCAGGCCGATCTCCTGTTGTGCATTCGGCCGAGCGAGCAGCCGGGGCTCATTCGCATTCTCGCGCCGGATGACGCCGCGGACGTGATCCAGGCCACGCCCGCCGAGCAAAAAGAGACACTGCTCGCACTGCTCGACGAACGCACGCGGGTCGAGGTGAACGCGCTGCTGGCGTATGCCGAGGACGACGCAGGCGGGTTGATGAACCCGCGTTTTGCGCGGCTGCGGCCCGAGATGAGCGCTGACGAGGCGATCGCATACCTGCGCCGCCAGACGCGCGAGTCGGTCGAGAGCATCTATTACGGCTACGTACTCGATTCGCAGCAGCGTTTGCTCGGCGTGGTGTCGCTGCGCGAGCTCGTGACCGCCGCACCGCAGCGGATCGTGCGCGACATGATGCGCACCGACGAGATTATCACCGCGCGCGAGGACATGGATCAGGAACAGCTTGGCAACCTGTTCGCGCACCACGATCTGACGATTATTCCGATTCTCGACGAAGACGGGCGCATGAAGGGCGTGGTCACGGTCGATGACATCGTCGACGTCGTCCGCGAGGAAGCAACCGAGGATATCCAAAAAGTCGGCGGTATGGAGGCGTTGGAGACGCCATATCTCCAGGCCGGCTTCGGCGAGATGATTCGTAAGCGCGTCGGGTGGCTGATGATTCTGTTTGTCGCCGGTTCGCTGACGGCGACTGCGATGGCGTTTTATGAAGATGTGCTTTCGCACGCGGTCGTGCTGGGTTTCTTCTTGCCGCTAATCGTCAGCAGCGGCGGCAACTCCGGGTCGCAGGCGTCGACGCTTGTCATCCGCGCGATGGCGCTGGGTGAGGTGCAGCTTCGCGATTGGTGGCGCATCCTGCGGCGAGAATTGCTGCAAGGGCTGACGCTCGGCCTGATTCTCGCGGTGATCGCGATTCTGCGCGTCGTGCTTTGGGAATGGGGCTGGCGCGGCATCTACGACAAATCGCTTTACACCGATTACTACTTTCTCGTTGCGATCACTGTCGCGGTCAGTGTGCTGGCGATCGTGCTGTGGGGCACGATTGTCGGTTCGATGCTGCCGTTCATTCTGCGCCGCGCGGGGCTCGACCCGGCCAGCGCGTCGGCCCCGTTTGTCGCCACACTGGTGGACGTGACCGGCATTCTCATTTACTTCGGCGCGGCAAACGTGCTGCTGCGCGGGGCGCTGCTCTGACCGACGGGCGACGTGCTGACTTGCAGCGAATCGTCCACGCGGCGCAGGTCGATGTGCAGTCGCCACGCGGCGTCGGTCTGCGGGAAATCGCTGCGAAAGTGTACGCCGCGCGATTCGCAGCGCGTCGCCGCCGAGAGCGTGATCGCCGCCGCTACGGTCAGCAGATTTTGCGTCTCCCACGCGGCGGGTTCGTCGAACACCTTGTCCATGACGTAGCGGCTCCAGAAGTCAATAATCTCCGTCGTTTCGCGCAGGCGGTCGCCGCTGCGCTCAATCGCGACGTTGCGGCTCATCATGCTTTGCAGACTGTGGAGCACGTCTTCGAGGTCCAGCTCGGTTCGCGTCGATTTCGGGAGCAGGTGGTTGAGCTGCGGCGGACGGTCTTTTCGCGGTGTGGCGGCGGCTGATTCACCTGCGGCGATGCCGGCGCGCTGTCCGAACACTAGGCCTTCGAGCAGCGAGTTGCTGGCCAGGCGATTTGCGCCGTGCAAGCCGCTGTGCGCGACTTCGCCGCACGCGAACAAACCGGCCACGTCGCTGCGACACTCAGCGTCGGCGACCACGCCGCCGACCGTGTAGTGTGCGCTGGGCCGCACGGGAATCAGATCTTTTTCGGGTTCGATGTCAAAGTCGCGGCAGAGTCGATCGAGCGATGGGAAACGCTGCGCGAATCGGGCCGGCTTGAAGTGCCGCACGTCGAGAAACGCGCATGCTGATTGCGTGCGGCGCATCTCGGCGTGAATCGCGCGGCTCACCACATCGCGCGGGGCGAGTTCGGCCGCAGTGTCGTAACCCGGCATGAATCGCTCGCCGAGCTTGTTGAGCAGCAGTGCTCCCTCGCCGCGCACGGCTTCGCTGATGAGCGCCCGCGCCGCACCCGCGACGTAAAGCGTAGTCGGATGAAACTGGATCATCTCCATGTCACGCAGGGTCGCCCCCGCGCGCAGGGCCATCGCCAGCCCGTCGCCGGTCGCGATCGGCGGGTTGGTCGATTCGCGATAGACGCGCCCCGCGCCGCCGCTGGCAAGGATCGTGGCTGACGACCAGAAGAACTGATGCCCATATCGCGGGTGAAACGTGATCGCGCCGGCGACGCTGCCGCCGAGCGTGAGCAGATCGATCGCAAAGCACTTCTCGAATACGCGGATGCGCGGATGCTCGCGCACCTTTTCGAGCAGCACGCGGGCGATCTCACGCCCGGTCGCGTCGCCGTGGGCGTGAATGATGCGTGCCGCCGAATGCCCGCCTTCGAGGCCGATGGCGAGTCGCTCGCCGCTGCGGTCGAAGCTCGCGCCCCAGGCGATGAGCTCTTCGATGCATCGTGGGGCGTCACGCGTGACGAGGTCGATGACCGCGCGATCGCCAAGCTCGCACGCGGTCGCCATCGTGTCGGTCGCGTGGCTGTCGGCGCTGTCGGCAGGATCGACCGCGGCCGCAACGCCGCCCTGCGCCCAACTCGTGCAGGAAAGCAGTGCCTCGTCCTTCACTGCGATCAATACGTCGCAATGCTCCGCCGCCGCGAGCGCCGCGCGGAGGCCCGCGACGCCGGAGCCGATGACCAGCACGTCGGTGAACAGGTGCGGCAATCGGTGCGACTCGAAATTGGTGAGATAGCGGCGTCGGGCGATGGAGGTGGTCATGGGGCGGATTCTACCGTGCGGCGACGCGTTGAACGGAACAAGGGAACACACGGAACAAGGGAGCAAGGGAACAACGGAACAACCCGACAACAGCACAAGCATGAGGTCGAGAGAAATTCTCGCTCACGCCGAGTCTAGCGAGTACATGCCTCCGGCGGTGACGACAACTTGCACGAGTTGATCGTGCTGCTCCGTCGGTACGCGCTCGAACAGTTGACACTCGAACCCGACGCCACAGCGCATTGCGCGAAGGGCAGGATCGGCGAGAAGTCGATCGTAGAACCCGCCGCCGCGACCGAGACGATGGCCGCTGCGATCAAACGCGACGCCGGGGACGAGCAGCAGGTCGATGTCGCCGATCGGAACGACCTCGCCGCTGGTCGGTTCGCGGATGTTCTTTTCGCCGACGCGGGCATTGTGTAGGTCGTGCAGTTGTTCGAAGTGCATTTCGCGGCTCGCCCAATGCACCACCGGGCACGCGATGGCGCGCCCGTCCGCGAGCAGCGCAGCGATGCACGGATCGAGACTAAGCTCGCCATCGGTCGCCAGATAGGCTGCGATCATGCGTGCGTCGCGCGTGCGTGCCAGTTCGACGACGCTGCGGGCGACGGCCTCCGCCGCCCGCTCTCGGTCGGTCGGCGACAGGGCGGCGATGCGGACACGGATCTCTCGGCGAAGTGTCTTCTTTTCGGACTGCACAAAGAACCTTGCGGCAAGTCCCTGAAAACCGGCGATTGCGGCGTCCGGCGCGGGGGCGAAGATTGGGCCATTGCCAATCGCCGCCGCCCGGCGTAGTATACGAAGTTCCTCGCGGCTTGACGCGTAGACGCGCCGACCTTCCCGAACCGGCGTGGTACGGTCGTAATTCGGAGTGTAGCTCAGCCTGGTAGAGCGCTTGCTTCGGGAGCAAGAGGCCGCAGGTTCAAATCCTGTCACTCCGATTTGTCTGAGAAAGCTTGATTGCGTGTGAGTACAATTGCACACGATGAAGCTGACGATCGAAATCGAACAAGAAGACGACGGTCGCTGGCTCGCGGAAGTCCCGGAACTGCCCGGCGTGCTCGCGTATGGCCCATCGCGTGAGCGGGCGATCGCGAACGCCGAGGCCCTGTCGTTCCGTGTTCTTGCTGAACGTATCGAGAACGGCGAGCCAGTTCCCCAACTCCCGATGCTGTTTGCTGTCGCATCATGAATCGCTGGCCCTCGACTTCTGCGCGACGCGTGCTAGCAGCGCTTTTGCGAATCGGCTGGACGGTCAAGCGGTAGTCGGAATCACATCGAGCGCTATCACGAACTAACTCGGTTGACTTCGTATTCGCGTTTCACGGTGGTGACGAGATTGGGCCGCGAATGCTTGCGCGAATCGCCAAACACACCGGGCTGAAACCGCAAGATCTTTGAATTCACATCGACCAGCATTGCCCGTTATCGTTGGCGTTCGCCAACGCGAAGGAGTCGACAATGCGGGTTGGGGTTGTGGCGGATTCTCATGATCGCTTGCCGGCGCCGCGGGCCGTGCTGGAGCGGTTTGAGCGGGAGAAACTGGACACCATCATTCACGCGGGTGATTTTGTCGCGCCGTTTGCGGCGAAATTGCTGGCAGCATATCCCGGGACGGTCTACGCGGTTTATGGCAATAACGACGGCGAGCGGGCGGGGCTGGCGCGGGTGCTGCCGACGTTGCAGGATGGGCCGCTGTGGATTGAGCTCGCAGGCCGGCGGATACTCGTTCATCACTTCATCGATTGGTGTGCCTCGGCGGATGTGCAGCGCGCGGATGTCGTAATCACTGCGCACACGCATCAGGTTGTTTGCGAACGGGATGGCGAGCGGCTGAATCTCAACCCCGGCGAATGCTGCGGATGGTTGACGGGAAAGTGCACAGCCGCGATCCTGCGTCTCGATACGCTGACTGCTGACATCTTTGAGGTTCACGCATGACTGCTCCATTGCACCGGCCAAACGGCATCGCACGCCGACTGACGATCGTGGTGGCGACGCTCGCTGCGTCGTTGACGACAGGATGCGTCGAGCGGACGGTGAAAATTACGTCGACGCCGCCAGGGGCGCGGGTGTTTTTGAATGATCAGGATGTGGGGACAACGCCGCTGAAGGTTTCGTTTTTGTGGTATGGCGATTATGACCTGATGCTGCGCAAAGAGGGATACGAGACGCTGAAGTCGAATCATCGGCTGCATGCGCCGTGGTTTCAGATTCCGCCGCTGGATTTGGTGTTCGAGACGATGGTGCCGGGAACGATTCGCGATGAGCAGGCGATTCCGATGCTGACGCTGCGGCCGATCGAGAAGCCGACGCCGGAGCAGCTTGCGAACCGCGCGGCGGAATTGCGTGATCGGGCGCTGTTCGACGCGGAATAGAAGCGCCGCACAGAGATCCAAAAAGAGGGCGACCGGGTCGAGCGA
>JBJXFK010000297.1:0-10881 GCA_046155505.1 Phycisphaerae bacterium | reverse complement strand
CGGTGCGAGTTCAATTCGCACCGGCCGGAGGCCGATGCTCCCCATCGCAACGTAGCGAACGGCCACACTGCAGGCTCGTCGCTTCGCTACACCCGCCCCGCAGCGACTGCCGATAGACACGATAGTTGCGCTGCGGCTCATGCGACCGCGGCGCGACGGCTCATGGAGGAGCGTGATGCGCTGGCTGGCGGGAATCAAGGACTTGCTGGCTGACCGCTGGCAGATGCCCGCCGGCGTGGTCGCCATCTCGCTCGCCGCGTTTGCGCTGTGGCGCATGAAGCCGCCCGAGAACACGATCGACTTTGCGGCGATCAACGCCGACCTCACCGCGCTCGAAGAGGCGCACCGCTTCCACGACGCGATCAATGCGGCGGCCAATCTGCTGGAAATGAAGCCGCCGCTCGCGCCTGAGCAGCAGCTCGGGCTGCACCTGCGAATGGTGCGGCTGCTGCACGGCATGGAGTCTCGCCGCGAGAAGCCGCTCGCCGCCAACGCGACGCTTGTGCTCGACCATCGTCAGGCGTCGATCAATCTGGGTTGGAAGCCGGGTTGCGAAGACGAGCTAATCGCCGCCGCCGCCTGCGAATGGAGCGACGACAAGCCTCGCGCCACTGAGCTGTACCAGTCGGCGCTGCAACTCGAACCGACGGCCGCGAATCAGCACCTTGCGCTGCGCAATCTCGTGCGGCTGCTGGAACATGACCACAAGAGCAACCCGCTGCGGCAGGAATATCTCGAACAACTGCTCGGACAGGAAGGCGTGGCGCCGGCGTTCGCGTGGTGGACTCTGCAGCGCGCGATTCAGGCGGCGCTCGATCGCGAGGATTTCGCTTCCGCGCGCGAGATTCTGCCCAAGTACGGCAAACGCTTCGAGCGCAGCGACCTGCGCGGCTACTACGACTTTATTCTGGCCTGGCTGGACGTGAGCGAGGGACAACATGCCGAAGCAGCACCGCGAATCGAACAAATCGACCAATGGCTGCTCGACAACAGCATCGACGACGTCGAGCTGCACAAAGCCGGGTTCTTGCCGGCCCGCAACCGCGTGCTGCGCGGACGGGTCGAGCTGGCGGACTTCCGGCCGCAGGCCGCACTCGAAACGTTCGAGCAAGCCATGCGGCTCGACGGCTCGGGCCAGACGCTCATCGAAGCGACCGCCGGCCGGGCCGCGGCGCTCGCCCTTCTCGAGCGGCATGAGACCGCTCGCGACGAGCTTCGCCGCCTTGCCCGCGATGTAAAACAAGACGAAGTCGCCGCCGCAAACATGTGGCGCGTCCGCGACGGCGTCGTGCGACTGTTCGACATGCGCCACGACGGCGGCGATCGCGATAACGCTATCGCGTATCTCGATCTAGCGCTGGAACTGACGCCGGCGTCAGACCGACCCGTGCAACGCGACCTGCTCGAACGACTGGGGCGCGAACATCAGAGTGCGGCGACCGTCACCAGCGGCGACGAAGCGGCCCAGCACACCAGCACCGCCGCCGAGTCATTCGAAAAGGCCGCCGACCTGATCGACGGCGATTTCGAGAAACTCGGCAACCTACTTTGGATCGCGGCGGCGGAATATGACAGCGTCGGGCGCGGAGCCGATTCGCGCCGCATCCTCGAACGGTTTGTGAATACGTTCGGATCGGACGCGCGACTGCCGCGCGCCCTGCTGCAACTCGGCCAAACGTGCGCGGCGCAGGGCGACGTCGATCCGGCGATCGACTGGTATCGCAAGCTGATCGAGCGGCACCCGCTGCTCGAAGAATCGGCCCGAGCGCGGCTGGCGATCGCCGACGCGCTGCTGCTCAAGGGCGAGCGACACGAGCCGGAAGCTGAAAAACATCTGATGGAACTGCTCGACAACGACCGGCTCAGCCCCGGCGCGCAAGTGTTTCGCGATGCGCTGTTCGCGCTGTGCGATCTGCTGCTGCGGCAGGAACGCTATGCCGAGGCGATCAGCCATACTGAGGATTTTCTGGCGCTCTACCCGACCGATCCGGAGCGCGACGTGCTGCGGTTTCTGCTCGCCGATGCGTATCGCCGCAGCGCGCTGGCGCTGCGTGACAATCCGCCGCCCGCGTCTTCGGTCGAGGCGTCGCGGGCCGAATCGCGCGAGCGATTTCACCGCGCCGCCGATCGATTTGACGAATTTGTGCGCCTGACCGATGAGCGGGCCGCGACCGACGAGACGCTTGCGAGCTACCAGCGGCTCGCGCTGTTCTATCGCGCCGACTGTCTGTTCGAGTTGAATCACGGCGAGACGCTGGAGATGGCGCTCTCGACGTATCGACTCGCGGCGGCGCGCTATCAGGGACAGCCGCCGGCGCTCGTCGCGCAGATTCAGATCGCCAACATCCTGCTGCGACAGGGCAAGCTCACCGAAGCAGCCCGCGCCGTCGAGCGCGCCCGCTGGATGTTACGCGGCATTCCGGATCGCGAATTCGAACTGACGCAAGGCGGACTGGATCGCGCCGCATGGACGCGCTATCTCGATTCCGTCGCATCATCGCACTTGCTACGAGAGGTTTTTGAGCCGGCGCCCTGAGCGCCCGTCGCGGAGGATCGACCGAGATGAGCAACCACACGCCGACGCTGCCGCTCGACGCAGAGCGGCTGATCGCACTGTTGCGCCGCCAAGCCGAACTCTATGGTCGTCTGCGCAACCTGAGCGAGCAGCAGCGGACACTCATCGCCGGCGATCGCCCCGAACTGCTGCTCAGCGTGCTGAGCGAGCGGCAGACGATCGTGAGCGATTTGTCCAAGAACAATGCCGCACTCGCGCCGTTTCGTCGGCAGTGGGATGAGCTCTATCCGTCTATGCCCGAGCCGCTGCGTGAACAGGCGCGGGCGCTGCTCGGCGAGATCAACGGCGTGGCGGGCGCGATCCTCAAGTCTGACGAAGAGGATTTTTCGCTGCTCAACACGAAGAAGAACGAAGTCGGGCGCGCAATGAGCGGGATCAGCGGTGCCCGGGCCGCGGCGACGGCGTATGGCCGTCCGGTGGGCGGACGCACGACCGGCGGCAGCGACTACTCGGGGTAAGCAGGCATGAGCGCACAACCGATACCGATGTCCACGACGTTCAGCCGCGACGAGCTAACCGAGATTCTGCGCGATTACATGGCGGTCGCTGACCGACTGCGCGTCACGCATGAGACACTGCAAACCGAGGTCGAGCGTCTGCGGGCCGAGGTGGAGACCAAGGATCGCGAACTGGAGCGACGACGCCGTTTGTCGGCCCTCGGCGAGCTGGCGGCGGGCGTGGCGCATGAGGTGCGCAATCCGCTCGGCGCGATTCAGCTTTTCGCCGGCTTGCTGCGACGTGAGTGTGCCGATGCGGCTAGGCCGATCGAGCTGCTCGACAAGATCGATGGCGCGATTCGCTCGATCGACAGCGTGGTACAGGACACGCTTGCGCTCGCACCGCGCAATGGCGAACATCTGCCGATCGCGGTTTCGCAACTCATCGATCGAGCGGCGGAAATGTGCCAGCCCGTGCTGGATCGGCAGCAGGTTCGGCTGAATTTGGACGTGACAATCGACGCTCGCATGGGCGAACCGGTGGTCGCCGTCGATCCGCGGTCGATGCAGCGCGTGCTGATCAATCTGATCTCGAACGCTGCCGAAGCGTCGCCAACGGGCGCAACGGTTGCGATTTCGGCAAAAGCCGACGCGCAAGATGTGACGATAAGAGTCTCTGACGCCGGCCCCGGTATGTCGCAGGACGTGCTGGACCGGGTGTTCGATCCGTTTTTCACGACCAAGGCTCAGGGAACGGGCCTTGGGCTGTCGATCGCCCACCGCGTCGTCGAAGCGCACGGCGGTCGAATCAGCGCGGCGAATCAGCCGCAAGGCGGAGCGGAGTTTTCGGTGCTGTTGCCAAAAGCGTAGGGTGGGCACCGCCCACCATTCGTACGGTTGATGAAACGACGGCGGAATGGTGGGCGATGCCCACCCTACCGCTGAACTCTGAATCGCATTGCAAGGAGCTCTCATGGCGTTCGTATGTGTAATCGACGATCAGGCGCTGATGCGTGAATCGCTCGAAGCGACCCTCGCGTCGCAAGACCACAAAGTCCTGGCCTTCGACAACGCGCAGGAAGCGCTCACCGCGATCCGACAGCGCCCCTTCGACGTGGTCATCACCGACCTGAAAATGCCCGGCATGGACGGCATCTCGATGTTGCGCGAAATGCGCCGCCTCGGCATCGACACGCCGGTCGTACTCATGACCGCGTTCGCGTCGGTTCAAAACGCCGTCGAAGCGATGAAGCTCGGCGCGTTCGATTACATCCAAAAGCCGTTCAACGGCGAGGAAGTATCGATCGTCCTCGAACGAGCCGTGCGCGAAAAGCAGATGGTGCGCGAAAACGAAGTCATGAAGCGCACCATCGAAGACATGCAGACCCAAAAGCCGCTGATCGGCACCGCCGCCGCCATGCGCCCGATCCTCGAAAAAATCGAACGCGTCGCCCAAAGCGCGGCGACCGTCCTCATCACCGGCGAGAGCGGCGTCGGCAAGGAAATGATCGCTCGCGCCATCCACCAGGCCAGCCCGCGCGCCGCCCAGCCCATGCTCGCGGTCAACTGTGCCGCACTGTCGCCGACACTCCTGGAAAGCGAACTGTTCGGCCATGAAAAGGGCGCGTTCACTGGGGCCGATCGCCTGCGCAAGGGACGTTTCGAACTCGCCGATGGCGGCACGCTGCTGCTGGACGAAGTGAGCGAGATTCCGCCGACGCTGCAAGCCAAGCTTCTCCGCGTGTTGCAAGAGCGCGAGTTCGAACGCGTCGGCAGCTCGGTCACGCGCCGCGTTGATGTGCGCGTCATCGCCACGACCAACCGCGATCTGCGCGACTGGTCGAGCAAGGCTCGCTTTCGCGAAGACCTCTACTATCGCTTGAGCGTCCTGCCGATCGAAATCCCGCCGCTGCGCGAGCGTCGCGAGGACATCGCCGCGCTGGTCGATTCGTTTGTCGCTCGCTGCGCGCAGCGCGAGGGCAAGGAACGCCCGAAGTTCACGCCTGACGCGATCGAAACGCTGCGCGACTACAACTGGCCCGGCAATGTGCGTGAGCTGCAAAATCTGTGCGAACGCGTTTGCGTGCTGGAAGCCGGCCGCGAAGTGAAGCCCGAGACGATTCGCCCGCTGCTGTCGGGTCCGGTGAAGTCGGCCACGATCACGACCGAAAAGCTGCCGACCTACGCCGACGGCTCGATTCTCGCCGACGCCGAGCGCGACTTGATCGTCAAGACGCTGACCCGCTTCAATGGCCACCGCGAGAAGACCGCCCGCGCGCTGGGCATCGGCCTGCGCACGCTCGGCCTCAAGCTCAAGAAATGGCGCGAGGAAGGCACGTTCGAAGAAGCCCGCTCGACGTTCCCGATCCGCCCGCTGACGAATGGTTCGCCGACGCTGCCAACGCTCGGCAACGCGATCGGCGTCCCCACGACGCGCGAGCTACAACCGGTCGGCTGACAAAAAGAAGAGAAACCACAGAGGCACAGAGAAGCACAGAGAGAAATTCGGCGTTGAGTGGATGGAGAATCGCCCGAAACCGAAGGCCGTCGCTGCCGCAGAATCTGAGAACTAGTCTGCGTCCTCTCTGTGCTTCTCTGTGCCTCTGTGTCTCTGTGGTTCATTTCTGCGGGGTGCGTCATGTGGATCGATCGGCTTGTCGAATCGCGGCTGCGTAACGCACTCGAGCTTTCCGCGCGCTTTGCCGAGGAGCGTCACAAGGTCCTCGCCGAGAACGTCGCCAACATCGACACGCCGGACTATCACTCCAAGCGACTCGACGCCGCGCCGTTCGAGGCGGCCCTTGGCGAGGCACTGCACCAAGCCAAACGCGCAGATTCTCACCGGCTGAACGTGCGCACCGCGCAAGTTTCGGCTGCCGCAGGCGGATCGATGTCGGTCGAGCCGGCCGCCGAACCGGCCGCGAATGCACTCCTGCATGACGGCACGAACGCTCGTCTCGAATCGCTGATGACCGACGTGCAGCGCAACGCCATGACGCACAGCCTGGCGACAAACATGCTCAAATCCCGCTTCGAAAGCCTGCTGACGGCGATCCGCGGCCGCAATGGGTAAGAGGGCTAAACACAGAGGCACAGAGGGCACAGAGAAAAAAATCCAAAATGGGGAAGAGTGAAATTGCTGCGCGCAGGCGGCTATCCAGATTCCCCGGTTGCAAGTGCCTGTTTTTCGTTCGCAATTCTCTTCTCTGGATCCTCGGTGCCTCTGTGTTTCGTCCTCTTCGGCGCGCGACTTGCCGGTAATCCGCGGGAGGTGTTGATTGATTCGTGCCCTTGATATCAGTTCTTCCGCTCTCACCGCGCAGCGCGTGCGCATGGACGTCATCGCCGGCAATATGGCCAACGCTTTCACCACCGCTCAAGAAGACGGGCGCGTCGAGCCGTTTCGTCGCCGGCTTGTGACGTTCTCGGCGTCCGACGGTCAGGGCAACCCCGGCGTTCATGTAGCGGACGTGCTTGAGGATCAATCGGCGCTGCGTCTCGTGCATGATCCCGGCCATCCGCATGCACAAACGTCGGGGCCGCAAGCGGGATACGTTCAATACCCGAACGTGAATCTCACGATGGAGTATGTGGATGCGCTGGAGGCCAGCCGGGCGTATGAAGCGAATCTGGCCCTGATGACCGTCTCGCGCAGCATGATGCAACAGACGATCCAGCTATTCGCGTAGCGAAATGGAGCACCGCGGCCCTCCGCGGTTCTTGGGCACGGCTGACGACGGTAGGGTGGGCACCGCCCACCACTACGCGACCGATCACGAAACGGACCGATGGGCGACGCCGGCCCCACGGAGCGAGCGAAAATCGCAGCCGAGGGCGGCTGCTCCACAAGACAAATCGGTGGGCACTGCCCACCCTACGGCGAAGGCCGACCCATGAGCGACCCAATCTCCAGAATCGGAATGAACCCCGCCGGGCAGATCCTCCCCGGCGCGGCAAAACGCACCGGCGAATCCGCCGGCGGCACCGATTTCGCATCAATGATGCGCGAACAGCTCGGCAAGGTCAGTGAGTTGCAGGGTGAGGCCGATGAGAAGGTGCAGCAGCTACTCACCGGGCAGACGCAAAATCTGACCGATGTGTTCGCGGCCAACCAGAAGGCCAAGGTCGCGTTCTCACTGCTGATGGAAGTGCGCAACAAACTGGTCGAGGCGTACCAGGAGTTGCAGAACATGCGCGTCTGAAGAAGCGACACGGAGGTCGCGAGAAGTGCAAAGTCGCAAGTGCAAAGTGAAGATGCGCGAAGCCGCGAATTCGCCGACCGAGCGTCTGCCCCTTTGAACTTCGCACTTTGAACTTTGCACTTTGCATTTGTAGGTGCCACGGATGGCGTCGCTTCAACAAACCATGCAGGGTGCGCTCGGGCAACTGCGAGACATGACCGTCTCGCAGAAGGCCGCCATCGCGCTCGGCGTTGCGCTCATCGCCGGCTCGATGATCTGGCTGGCCCAGTGGGCCGCCACGCCTGAAATGACACCGCTCATTCAGCAACCTCTCTCCACCGACGAAATTGCACAGATCACCACCGGCCTCGACTCGATGGGCGAAAAATACAAGGTCGAAGCGGGCAAAGTGTTCGTCCGCAGCGGCGCGAGCACGTCCGGCCTCCTCGCGCAACTCTCGCAGATGGACAAATTGCCGTCCGACACCAGCCTCGGCTTCGCGGCCATGATCAAGGCCAGCAACCCTTGGCTGCCGCAGGAAGAGAACAACCGCCGCTGGAATGTCGCGCTGGCCACCGAGCTTGAACACGTTCTCTCGCGATTTACCGGCGTCAAGGAAGCCAAGGTTTTCTTGAATCTCAACGCCAAGGAACGCGGCTTCGCCCGCAACACGCCATCCGCGACCGCCAGTGTCACGCTCATCATGAAGAGCGGCGAAGCGGTATCGCGCCAGCTCGCGATCGCCGCCGCCAAGCAGGTCGCCGGCGCGGTGCGCGGCCTGCCGCTCAAGAATGTCGAAGTCGTCGACGGTTCGGGCAAGCCCGCGCTCGAATGGGAAGACGAGAGCGGCGAGAGCATGTCCGGCTTGCAACGTCTGCAAAAACAGAAGGAAAGCGAAACCGCGGCGAAGATCCGCCAGCAGCTCGCGTTCGATCCCAACTTGCGCGTCAGCGTGCAGGTCGTCCTCGAACTATCCACCCGCACCGAATCCTCGGCCACGCCCACCGAGGGCGTGCCGACCGAAGAGAATTCTTCCGAGACCACCACGTCGCGCAACCGTGCTGCCGGCCAGCCCGGCGTGGAACCCAACGTCGGCGCAGCGGTCAGCGGCGGTGGCAGCGATGAAACATCGAAAACCGAAACGCGCGAATCGCGCCTTCAGCCCGGTATGACGACCTCGACTACGTCGAATCCGGCCGGCACCACCAAACAGATTTTCGCAGCGATCAACGTCTCGCACAGCTATCTGCTTAGCGTCTATCGCCGCCAAAAACCCGACGGCGCCGAACCGAGCGAGGCCGAGATCGAGACGTTGTTTCAGCAGCAAAAATCGAAAATCGAGGCACAGGCCGCGAAGCTCGTGCAGCCGCCCGATCCGAAACAGGTCGCGGTCAACTGGTATTACGACGCCGTCACGCCGATCGTTGCGGTGGAGGCCGGCGCGGTCGACGTGTCGATGGGCATGCTGCAAACCTACGGACCGGCGTCGTTGCTAGGCGTGCTGGCGCTGGCGTCGCTGGGCATGATGATGAAGCTCGCCAAGCAAAAGCAGGAAGGCGAGTCCTTCGGCCTCGAGCTCGGCCTGCCCAAGGAAGCGATCGAGGCCGCACAACGGGCGTCGGAAGATCTGCGCTCGCACGCTGGCGTCGCTGCGATGCGCCGCGCCGCTGGCGGTGGCGGTGCTGCAGCCATGACCGCGGCCGGCATCACCGCGATTCCCGATGAGCAGGGCAACGAGCCGCCGACGCCGCCGCTGCCGGTCGGCAAGGCCGCCGAAGCGGTGCTCGAAGCCCGCGAAGTCGGCGAAGGCGAAGCCCAGATCGGCCGCATGTTGGAGCAGGTCGCCGACGTGGCGAACCAGGACGAAGAAGGCGTGGCGCACATTATTGAGACGTGGATGGACAGTGATCGATGGCACTAGCCGAAAAGAAAGCCGTTGCGTCGTCGTTTGAGGAGCTGGGCGGTGCCCGCAAGGTCGCCATTCTGCTGCTCGCGCTGAATCAGGACGTCGCCGCAAAGCTGATGCGCCGCCTGACCCGCGAAAAAGTTGAAGAAGTCACGCGCGAAATCGCCAGCCTCGATCGTGTCTCCGGCAACATCCGCACGCAGGTGATCACCGAGTTTTACAACATGGTGCTCGCGCGGCGCTACGTCGATAGCGGCGGCCTCTCGTACGCCCGCAACCTGCTGGCGAAAACGCTGCCCGCCGAAGATGCCAAGAAGATCATCGAATCGCTCGAGCATCAGGTCCATCAGCAGCCGTTCAGCTTCCTGCAAAAAGCGGACACCGACCACCTGCTCATGTTCCTGCAGGGCGAGCACCCGCAAACGCTCGCACTGGTGCTGTCGCACATTCCGTCATCGCTCGCCAGCGAGATCCTCGTCGGCCTACCGCAGGAACGCCAAATCGAGGTCATCCGCCGCATCGCCGCGATGGATCAGACCAGTCCCGAAGTCATCAAAGAAGTCGAACGCGGCCTCGAAAAACGCATGGCTGGCATGGGCGGCGAGCGCTTCGAAAAGACAGGCGGCGTCAAGGCCGTCGCCGAGATTCTCAATCTTGCCGGGCGCGCCAATGAAAAATCGATCATGGACGGCCTCACCGAGGTCAATCCGGAACTGGTCGATGAAATCCGCCGCCTGATGTTTGTGTTCGAGGACATCATCGGCGTGGACGATCGCGGCATTCAGGCGGTACTGAAGGAAGTTGAGAACGAGCAGCTTACGCTGGCGCTGCGAACGGCGAGCGAGGATCTCAAAGACAAGTTCTTCCGCAACATGTCCGAGCGCGCCGCGCAGCTGATCAAAGAAGAAATGGGCTTCATGGGCCCGGTGCGCGTCAGCGACGTGGAAGCCGCGCAGCAAAAGATCGTCGATATTGTCCGTCGCCTCGAAGACAGCGGCGAAATCGTGATTCAGGGCAAGGGCGGCGAGTCGGATTTGTTGGTGTGACGTTGAGTTCAGAGTAGCGAGTAGCGAGTAGCGAGTTGAGAATCGGATCGCAGGCGTCTCCCTCTTCACTCGCTACTCGCCACTCGCTACTCACGCGGAGCGTGTCTATGGCCGGCCTGATCAAACGCGAGCACGCACCCGTCGCGCCGGCGTTTTCATTTGACGACCTCACGCGGCGTGGCAGCGCGATGATCGCCGACGCGCAGCGACAGGCCGCACAGATTCTCGCCGCCGCCCGTGACGAGGCGGGCAGGCTCTATGAAACCGAACGAAAACGCGGCCACGCCGAGGGGCTCACGCAAGGTCGCCGCGAGGGCAGCGAAAAAGCGTGCAAAGACGCCGCGCAGGCTGCGATGAAAGATGCCCGCGCACGCGTCACCGAATTGCTCGGCGCACTGCAGGCGGGCGTGAACGATTTCGATCAAGCCAAACGCGCGCTCATCGCGCAGGCTGAATCGGGCGTGATTCGCCTCGCCATGTCCATCGCGCGGCGGATCTGCAAAGCTCGCGCCGGCCAATCGAGCGATGTCGCCGTCGCTTCGGCGCGGCGGCTGCTCGAAATGGTGCGCAGTGAAAGCGACATGGAACTGTGCGTCAGCATTGCTGATTTTGAAGCCGTGCGCAGCAGCGCCGCCGACTTCATCAAGACCGTCAATTCGTCGCTGCATTGCCGCGTGCTAGCGGACGAGAACATCGCCCCCGGCGACTGCATCTTGCGCGGCCGCAGCGGCACGAT
>JBJXFK010000286.1:0-21098 GCA_046155505.1 Phycisphaerae bacterium | reverse complement strand
TCTGCCCAAGCCGTTCACCAAACACGCGCTGCTGCAAAAGATCGGCGACGCGGTCGAGCAGTCGCGCCGGGCGACCGTCGCGGCGCATTAGCGCGGCGAGCGATCACTGCGGGCGTTTCAATTGCCGGGCGGCGGAATCGAAGACGAACATCATCTCACGCGCGATCTGGGCGCAGCGCTCGTCATAGGTCGCGGCCTCGGCGGGCGTGCCGTCGGATTTCTTTGGATCGACATACGGCAGCGCAATGCGCACCGTCGCGCCCTCGACGATCGGGCAGGCCTGGTCGGCTTCGTCGCACACCATGATCGCCGCATGCTCGCGTTTCGGATTGGGCGATTGATTGTGGACCTTTGAGAAGCAGGTGATCGGCGGACGATTGTCGGAATAGCGAACGTGATAGACCGGGTTGTCGTCTTCGGTGGTCTTGTCGATCGTTGCGCCGGCGCGGGTGAGCGTCGCGACGGCGCGCGGGTTGAAAGCGGTGGTTTCGGTGCCGCCCGAATAGGTTTCGACTTTGATGCCGTGCTGCTCGGCGGCGATGCGGGCCCAGACCTGGCCCAAGTGGCTGCGGCGGCTGTTGTGTGTGCAGATGAACGTGAGCCGGACGGACTTGCCCGCTTCGGTTTGCTGCACGACGTAACTTGCGACGCGTTCGAGGATTTCGCGACGAGCGCCGTCAAGCTGCTCGAACTCGCTCGCGCGCTGTTTGACGTATTCGGCGAGCTTGGGCATGAGCGTCACGGAGGGTTGGGCGAATGCGGTGGTGGTCATGATGGTGGCGGTAATCACGCTCGCAATGTTCATCGGCGTCTCCCGTGGGTCGCGGCTGGGCGAGAGGGAGAATAGGTGGGCATGATAAAGAAATTGCAAAGACGCGGCGGGGCCACGGCGTGTCGAATGGACGTCGAATCAGGGAAGTAGGCGCGGGCGCACGAGATGGTCAAGTACATTTCACGGCGTGACATTTTGTTGATCACCTTCGGCGGATTGCGTGAAATTCGGCACATTATTGGACCGTTGCTGTATCGGACGTTCGTCGTGCGAGGCCACAACGGGAGATTTGATGGGCGCGGGTCGGACTGGGTCGGGTGATTCAGCACGCGCGAAGTGTAGGCAGCGGGAATTCGGAATTGGCCACCGAGGACACAGAGGGCACGGAGAATTCGAGGGGTGTCAATGATATTGCTGTCAGGTTCACGGATTTGTTTACGGCGGACGGAGCCGGCAACGCGAGGCCCGAAACCGGATTTCAGATTTGAGATTTCAGATGGGCAGCGCGTCTCCCGAGATTCGCGCGAGGCGGTGCGATCGGTTGGTCGGCGCGAGTTGGCATAAGATGCCCGTTCCTCATGGACGTTTGCGGAGATGCGCGATGGTGTCGCAGTGGAAGTTGTTGTTGGTCTTGCTGGGAGTCGCGGCGATCGGTGCTACGGCTGCGGCGCAGACGGTTGATTTGCGGTTTGTGGTCGTCACGCCGGACGGCGGCGATGTGGGCGCCATCTACATGGCGAGTTCGCTCGACGGCTGGGCCGAGGGCGGTCGGCGATTGGAGCGCGTGGCGGATGGGGTGTTCGTCGCCTCGGTCCCGGCGACCGTCGGGCAGTCGTTTGAATACAAGTTGACCCGCACCGGCAAATGGGCGTCGGTCGAGAAGAGCGCCGGTGGCGGCGAGGTGCCGAATCGGCAGCTCACGGTCGAGTCGGCTGCGGCGACGACCGTCGTACACGTCGTGTCGCGCTGGGCGGATCAGGAGAAACCAGCCCGCGCCGTACGACTGCCCGAGACGCAACCCGTCGCCGTGACCCCGGTCGCGCAACCGGCATCGACCCGCACCGGCGACATCCGCGTACACAACGAGTTCGAGTCGCCGCAACTCGGGAACAAGCGGACGGTCCAGGTCTATCTGCCGCCGGGGTATGAGCAGGATTCGCAGCAGCGCTATCCGGTGCTCTACATGCAGGATGGCAATAACGTGTTCGACGTGGCGACGGCGTTCAGCGGCGTGGAGTGGGCGGCGGACGAAACCGCCGAGCGGCTGATCGCGGAAAAGAAGATTCGCAAGCTGATTATCGTCGCCATCGACAACACGCCGGATCGCGTGAATGACTACACGCCGGTGAGTGAGCCGACGCGCGGCGGGGGCAAAGCTGACGCGTACCTGAAATTTGTGACCGACACGGTCAAGCCGTTCATCGACAAGACGTATCGCACGCTGCCAGACGTAGCGAACACGAGCATCGGCGGCTCGTCGCTGGGCGGGGTGATTTCGTTGTATGCGGTGTTCAGTAGGCCGGACGTGTTTGGCTCGGCGGCGGTTGTTTCGCCGGCGGTGTGGTGGGCGGATCGGCATCTGCTGAAATATGTGAAGGATGCGCCAGCGAATTTGAAGCCGAAACTTTGGATCGACATCGGCACGAACGAAGGCACGAAGACCGGCAACCTCGCGCCGTTCACGCGGGCGGTTCAGGATTGCCGCGATCTGGTCGAGATTTTGAAGCAGCGCGGCTACGTCGAGGGTGATAGGCTGCGATACGAAGAGATTGAGGGCGGCAATCACAACGAACGCGACTGGGCGGCGCGGATGGATCGCATTCTGTTGTTCATGTTTCCGACCGGCGGCGCGACGACGCAATCGAGCGGTCGATGATGCTCGCCGATGCGGCGAGCGGGCCGGCATTGCCGTATGACGCACTGGGCAAGACGCTGGCGCTGCTGAATGCGGTGGTGTGGGCGATTGCACTGGTGTTCTTCAAAAAGAGCGGCGACAGCGTGCCGCCGCTGGCGCTAAATCTGTTCAAGAATACAGTCGGCCTGATCTTGCTGGCGATTTCGCTGCTGGCGTTGCCGCTGCTTGCGCCGCAATGGTCGCCGGCGATTCCGTGGCAAATGCTCGATCCCGCGCGCAGCGAGCTCTGGATTCTGTTGGTCAGCGGTATTCTGGGGATTGCGGTCGCGGACACAGTGTTTTTCTTTGCACTCAACCGTGCGGGCGTCGGGCTGATTGCGATCGTTGATTGTTTGTATACGCCGTTCGTGATGCTGTTCGCGTGGCTGCTGCTGGGCGAGCGGATGACGGCGGTGCACTTTGTCGGTGCGGGTCTGATCGTAGCGGCGGTGTTGATCTCTTCGGGGCATGCGCCGCCGGAGGGGCGGACGCGCGGGCAGTTGATCTCGGGTGTGCTGGCGGGCGTCGTGGCGCTGGCAATCATGGCGTTCGGCATCGTGTGGGCCAAGCCGATTTTGAACGAGACGCCGGTGCTCTGGGCGGCGACGATTCGTTTTTCGGGCGGGACGTTGGTGCTGGCGATCGTCGGTTGCTGGTTGCCGGGCTTGCGCGTGTTGCGGGAGACGTTCACGCCGTCGGCGACGTGGCGGACGACGATTCCGGGTGCCGTGTTCGGCGCGTATTTCGCGATGATCTTTTGGATCGGCGGGTTCAGCTACACGAGTGCGGCGGTCGCGGGAATGCTCAACCAATCATCGAGCGTGTTTGCGTTGATTCTGGCGACGGTGGTGCTGCGCGAGCGATTGACCAAGCGGAAGATTTCGTCGCTGATCATCGCGACGATCGGTGTGCTGGTTGTCATTTTCCACGGCGAGATCATGGCACGGTTTCAAGTTTGAAGGGCAGAGGGCAAAGTTCAAAGATCAGAGTGAAGGGCAGACTGTACGTCAGAGAATAGGGGTGCGAGATTGCGTGGGGCAACGCCGCGAGTTCGCATCGCGGTTGGATATGCTGAAGCTGCGGAGAAGTCCGGCTAAATCCGGTTGAAGTTGAGGCGGGTGCCAATTCGAGCCGGGCTGCCTCGCAGGCTCGCCCGCCAGCTAAAGCTGGGGACAGGGACTGGTCGGCTGAAGCCGACCGAAGGGGGCCTGCGGACGCTGCGCGATCGCACAGGTAGACCTCGCTTGCGCGTCGGGCTCGGTTTGGGGTGACGATGACGCTCTCAGTCAGGAGCCGGGCCGCGCTCTCAGTCTGCTAACTTCCGCTCCCATCGGGCTTTTCATTGACGCCGATCAGCGGGCGCGGTATCACAAACACTTGTCCGGGAGCGGATTTCCCGCCGCAATCGAAGCGACGGCTTTGCTCCCCCACCACGTTTCGCAAAGAGGGTGTCGGCATGAAGAGTCAGTCGAAGGCGCCCAAAGAGCGCATCAATATCACGTATCGCCCCGCGACCAATGCGAAAGAGCAGAAGGAATTGCCGCTGCGCATGGCGATTCTCGGCGATTTCACGCTGCGAAATGACGACACGCCGCTCGAAGAACGCAAGACCATCAAGGTTGACAAGGACAATTTCAACGAAGTCCTTGCCAGCCAAAAGCTGGAAACCTCGGTCAACGTGAAGAACAAGCTGACCGGCAAGGACGGCGACGAATTGGGCGTGAAGCTCAAGTTCGCCTCGCTGAAGGACTTCGAGCCGGAGCAGATCGCGCGCCAAGTGCCCGAGCTGGCCAAGTTGCTCGAGACGCGCGAAGCGCTCAACGCGCTCAAGGCCCCGCTGGCCAACAGCCGCGACTTCCAGAAGAAAATCATGAGCACGGTCACGGACGAAGAGACGCGTAAGAAGCTGCTCGACGTGCTAAAGAAGCCCGAAGGCGCGTGATTGTCGAACGTTGATCAGCCGTAGCGCATCGCGGCGGGCAAATCCCGAGTCGTTGAACCGTCCGCCACCGGTTGCATCGATACAAATGAGAAACAAGCGGCGGTCGGCGATTGGTCGGCCGCGAATGGGAGACGAAATCCATGGCTGATGCCCCTCAAGCTGCCGCCGGCGCTGCTGAAATGCCCGCCGAAGTGACATCGCTGCTCGACGAGTTGACCGTTGCGACTGGAACAAAAGACCAGGACGCGGCCCGCATCGCTCGTCGCGGCATTCAGGAGTTGCTGACGAATCTGGTCAATTCGCCGTCGCAGAAGATCGACAAGGCGCTCATCGACGCGTACATCGCCGAGATCGATGCGAAGCTCAGCGAGCAGCTCGACGAAATCCTGCATAGCGAGCCGGTGCAGAAGCTCGAAAGCTCGTGGCGCGGCTTGAAGTTCCTCGTTGATCAGACCGACTTCCGCGAGAACATCCGCATTGACATTCTCAACGTGTCGAAGGACGCATTGCTCGAAGACTTCGAGAATTCGCCCGAGATTCCCAAGAGCGGGCTGTATCAGCATGTGTACACGGCCGAGTTCGGTCAGGCTGGCGGCCAGCCGTTCGGCGCGATGATCGCCAACTATGACTTCGGCCCCGGCCCGCGCGATATCGCGCTGATGCAAAAGGTGTCGGCGGTCGGCGCGATGTCGCACTGCCCATTCATCGCGGCCGCCGGCCCGCAGATGTTCGGCGTGGACGACTTCCAGCAGTTGCCCAAGCTCAAGGATCTGAGCAGCGTTTTTGAGCAGCCGCAATATACGAAGTGGAACAGCTTCCGCGAGAGCGAGGATTCGCGCTACTTCGCGCTGACGATGCCGCGGTTCCTGCTGCGTCATCCGTACGATCCGGCAGCCAACCCGGTGAAGGCGTTTGACTATCAGGAAAAGGTGACCGACGGTCACGGCAAGTACCTGTGGGGCAACGCGGCGTTCGCTTTTGCCACGCGGCTGACGGCGAGCTTTGCCGACTCGCGCTGGATGATGAATTGCACCGGTCCGCAGTCGGGCGGCATGGTCGAGAATCTGGTGCTGCACCAGTACAAGTCGCTGGAAGGCATCGAGACCAAGATTCCGACCGAAGCACTCATCAGCGATCGGCGTGAATACGAGCTTGCCGAGTGCGGCTTCATCGGTATGACCATGTACAAGAACACCGACAAGGCGTGTTTCTTCAGCGCGAACTCGGTGCAGAAGCCCAAGAGCTTCCCCGACACGGCCGAGGGCCGCGCCTCTTCGACCAATTACAAGCTGGGCACGCGCATGCCGTACATGATGATGGTGTCGCGTCTGGCGCACTATCTGAAGGTGATTCAGCGCGACAATCTGCAAACCTGGCAGACGCCGGTGAAGATGCAGACCGAGTTGACCGAATGGCTGCGCCAATACGCGGTCGACATGGACAGCCCGCAGCCGGAAGTCGCCAACCGCCGTCCGATCCGCAAGTTTGCGGTCGAGGTGTCGGAGGTTGAGGGCGAGGTCGGCTTCTATAAGGTCGGGCTCAAGGTCATGCCGCACATCAAGTTCGAAGGTGCGAACTTTGAGCTGTCGCTGGTGGGCAAGCTCGATAAGTAAGGTAGTTGCGGCCACGAATGGATTGACTGGACGTGTTTCCGGCGAGTCGCCTCGGCAGAAAATGCCGAATCAGCGGCTCGCCGGGGCCACGAATGGGCAGGTGGGAAGAAGGTTGGGCAATTGGGAAGCCGCGAGCTTCCAACCGTTCGCCACGACGATTGCGGTCTGGGCGAGTGCGGCGAGAACGAGTTCCAATAATGGTCGCATAAGTTGCTGAAAATGATGCACTTAGCGATTGTTTGAGAATTTCGGCAGCGGCTCGTCGCCTTGTGGTACGGCGGATGCTCTATGACGAGCGTGACGCAAGCGAACGGGTGAAAACGAGACGAAGCGGCGGAACGCGGGTTCGTGTGAACCTGACGCCGGCTGGGTCGAGAGCGACGCGAGTCACGGGAACAATCAGGAGACTTTGTCATGCCAATGCCGGCACACATGACCCTCGAAGGCGAGAATCAGGGCAAGATCGACGGTTCGTGCGAGATGCAGGGCCGCGAGAGCACGATTCTGGTCGAAGCGTTCAACCACGAAGTGCGCATTCCGCGCGATCCGCAGTCGGGTCTGTCGACCGGCAAGCGCGTCCACAACGCGTTGTCGGTGGTCAAGATGTACGACAAGAGCTCGCCGAAGCTGTACCAGGCTCTGTGTACGGGCGAGCACATGAAGAACGTGACGATCAAGTGGTATCGCATCAATCCGTCGGGTCAGGAAGAGCATTACTTCACGCACGTGCTCGAGGACGCGATCATCGTCAGCATCCGTCCGTGGATGCCGAACTGCCTCGATCCGAAGACCGAGAGCTATACCCACATGGAAGAGATTTCCTACACGTACAAGAAGATCAAGTGGACCTGGGAAATCGACGGCATCGAGTCGGAAGATAGCTGGGTTGTTCCGAAGTAAGTGTCGATCACCACGCAGCGCGAGTGATCAGACACCAAGGAGAACACCATGCTAGATTCGAGACCCGGCTTTGCGGCCAGCATCCCGCTCGGCGGGAACTACGCTCAGCCGAGCGTGACGATGGAAGCCCTGCCCGAAGGCAACAGCCTCGATCAGGCGATGAACTGGGCCGGCATGCGGCAACTGTCCGGCGCGCCGATCTACGACACGAACATGCGCGAGCATACGGAGATCATCCGCATCCTCGGCGTGGACGTGAGCGGCGGGACGATCGGAGCCAAGCGCGGCGGCAGCGCCGACACGTCGGGGGCGCTGGCGGCGCTGGTGCGAATGGCGAGTGATTATTTCACCCGCTACGCCTCGGCGACCGGCAGCACGCGACAACTGGCACCGGTTGAGACGCAGGTCTACTTCAGCAGCATCGCCTGATGCATGCGAGGCAATGACCCGCGTTCGGAACTAAGCAACATCAAGGCCGCACCCGCGAGAAATCGCCGGTGCGGCCTTTGTGCGTTCGTATGGTGCAACCGTCCGTGGAGCAGCCGCATTCTGAACGCGACGCGCAAGCGAGTGTTGCGAGCTCAGCGAGCTTCCGATTCGAACCCCGAGCGCGAGCGAGTTGTGTCGCGTGTTTGGCCAGAAACGCTGCGACGTCGCAAGGCGTTCGGCCCGGCGTGTTACCCTGTCGCTCGCGCCCGGGGTTCGGATGGTGCAGATCGGATCCCGCCGTCGTTACGCGTCGACGACCTTCCACTCATACTCGACATAGCGATTCTCAAACGTCCCGTCGTCGAACAGGTCGATCAGTGCATAGCCGTTGGCCGTCTCTGCGTTCTTGCCGCGCCACCACGCGCCGCTGACTGCGCCGTTGCACAGGTAGGTTACGCCGTTGAAGTCGATACGCTCGTTCAGATGCAGATGCCCGCTCAGGCAGACCTTGACGTTGCGATACTTGAGGAACAGGTTTTTGAGCTGAATCGCGTCGCGGTGCATCACGCCGCCGCCGATCTTGTGATCGACCAGCTTAGGGTCTTCCTTGCCGTTGATGGCCGGGGCAACGCTGACGATCGGAATGTGCGAAATGACCAGCACCGGCGTTTTGGCGTCGGTCTTGGCCAGGTCGGCCTTGAGCCAATCCATCTGCTCGTCGTCGAGCTTGCCGCAATAGCCCTCGCCGTCGGGCGAAACGCTGTCGAGGTGCACAAAGTGCCAGCCGGCCTGGTCGTAGCTGTGATACGGCTTGGCCAGGCCGAGCGTTTCGCAGGCCCACTTTTTGCCCCACATCGGCTCGTCGCCGGTGGTTTTGCTCTTCTTTTTGCTCCAGCCCCAGATGTCGTGATTGCCGAGCGTGTGCCGCACCGGCACGCCGCAAGAGTCCTTGAGCACCTTGGTGAACAGCTCCCATTGTAATTTCGTCCGCGGCGCGTCGTGGTCGAACGAATCCATGATCAGGTCGCCGCCGGTGAGAATCAGCGTCGGCTTGTCCGCCTGCTGCTGCACATGTTTGAGGCAGGTTTCCATGCCCAGGCCGGCGGCTCGCTCGGGTTGAACGTGGATGTCGGTCAAATGTGCGATGCGGATCGAGCGTTTGCGATTGCCGGCGGGCCTCGGCGCGTCCTGCATCCGCGCAGTCGCGGGTACGGAGCCGAGCAGGCCGCTGAGCGTGAGCGCTCCGGCAGTGAAGATCCATTCGCGACGTGTCATCGACATCGTGATTCTCCTGATTGATGGGCGGTGTGGTTGCGGCCCGCCGTGATTATTCGTTGCGTTTGAACGGTAATCGCGCCTCGGCGTGGCGTGAAGCGTGTCGCTGCTAATTTTGCGTTGCGATCTCGCAAAGGAAACATGCGTGGCCCGCGCGGTGCCGTCGGCGCGCAGCTACCATTACGCACGCATAGCGCAACGTCGCGCGACTCGAACGAGACAAACCTCATGGCCAACTTGGCGAGATACCTCAATCCCGAAGTGATCCAGCAGGTGCAGCGGCTCGATTTGCGGGCGCGCTTTATCGTCGAGGGCTTTCTCGCCGGCCTGCATCGTTCGCCGTTTCAGGGGCTGTCGGTCGAGTTCGCCGAGCATCGCAAGTATGTGCATGGCGACGATCTGCGCACCATTGATTGGAACGTCTATGCCCGCACCGATCGCCTGTTCGTGCGCAAGTACGCCGCCGAGACGCACCTCGCGTGTCATCTAATCGTCGATTCGTCGTCGAGCATGGGCTATGTCGGTCCGGCTGAGCAGGCCGCCGACGCCGCGACGCACGCGACCAAGCTCGATTACGCGGTACACCTGGCCGCCGCGCTCGGCTATCTGGTCACGCGACAGCAAGACGCGATCGGCCTGGCGATCGTCAATGAGGCGCTGGTCACGCAGTTGCCGCCGCGCTCGCGCCGTAGCGATCTCGTGCATTTGCTCAGCACGCTGTCGTCGGTCGCGCCAAGCGGCGGCACCGGCCTTGCATCGGCTATTCACGCGGTGCTCGCTCGCATTCCGCATCGCGGCGTGATCGTGCTGCTGAGCGATTTGCTGACCGACACCGCGGGCGTGCTGGAAGCGACGCAGCACATTCGTTTCCGCGGGCATGATCTGATCGTGATGCACGTGCTCGACGCGGCAGAGGTGCGATTGCCGATGGATGGCGCGGTGCGACTCGAAGACCCGGAGAGCGGCGAGACGATCGACGTCGATGCTGACGGCGTGCGAGAATCGTATGAGGCGGCGGTTGCGGCGTGGCGCGACGAACTGCGCACGCGCATCTCAGCGATCAAGGGCGATTACGTGCCGCTGGATACGTCGATTCCGTTCGACAAGGCACTGGTCGAGTTTTTGACGCAGCGCAGCAAGCGGCGGTGATGGCGCGCCGATCGTCAATCATCGGAGCCGCTGGCCGTCGGTCAGGCGGTCGACGCCGCTCGATACGATTGACTGACCGTCTGTCAGCCCGCTGGTGATCTCGATCTGTCGCCCGGCCTTGCGACCCAGCGTCACCGCTGATTTGCGCAGCACTTCGCCGTCGATGATGTAGACGCTGGCGTTGCCAGACGCATCGATGGTAATCGCCGATTCGGGCAGCCAGATCGTCGGCTTGCCTGTGCCGCCGGTCGGGGCCTCGGCGAAAAACTGCACCTGGGCCGTGCCCTCGACGCGCAGCAGGTCGTCGGGATTCTCGATCCGCACCTTTACCTGCACGGTCGCCTTCGCATAGTTCGCGCCGGGGTCGATCCACATGACGCGGCCGGGGTACTTTCGGTCCTTGTACGCATCGGGAACGACCTGGCAGGGCATCTCGCGTCGCAGTCGGTTGATGTCCAGCTCGCTCACGTCCACCTCGACCCGCAGCTTTGACATGTCGGCGATCGAGCCGAACTGGGCGTTGGCGTTCGCACCGCGACCACCCTCAGCAGCGACGAAATCGCCGATCTCGACGTTGCGTTCGAGAATCACGCCGGCGATCGGCGCGACCACTTCACAATCGCGCAGCAGCTTGTCGCTGAATTCGAGCCGAGCCTGCTCGGTGGCCACTTGTGCGATGGCCTCTTCGAGCGCTCGTTTGGCGTTGTTCACCTCGACCTCGGACGCGCGCGACTCGGCGAACAGATCGACCATGCGTTTGTGATTGAATCGCTCAAACTCGACCGTCGCCCTGGCCTTGGCCAGCAGCGCCACGGCCTCGTCTCGCCGCGCTTTGTAGATCACGTCTTCGATTCGCGCGAGCACCTGACCGGCTTGCACGCGATCACCCTGCTCAAAGTTCATTTCGACAATCTGGCCCGACACCTTTGTCGAAACCTCGACCTGATGATCGCTCACGATCTTGCCGGTCGCGGTCAGTACGGCCGGTGCGGCAGAGTCGGCCGCGGCCCGAATTAGCATGGGCGTGATCTGCGTATTCTTGTCGGCGGTCGCGGCTGTGGCGGTCGCGGATGCCGTCGAGCTGGACAATCCGTCGGCAAGTTTGCCGATCGCCCCGCTTTGGTACGCGACGTAGCCGCCGTAGCCGACGCCACCCACGATCACCACAGTGATAATGGTTCGCAGGATTCCGCCGCCGGCGCGCGCTTTCGGGCGTTGATCCTTGGCGATCGAAAGCGTCTGAAGCCGCTCTTTGAGGTCGGTGCTGGTACTCATATTCATACAGGATATTAGCGTGCGAATCGCCCGACTGCGCGATCACGGTTGTCGCGCGATCACGAAGATGCCCGCCTTGCACAATTTCATTGCGCCGCCGGCAGGCCGACGATTCGCACCGGGATCGGGCGCATCGCCGCCATCTCGCGCGGCGGCTGCTTCGGCGCGGCGGCGACGAGCTTGTGCAGATCGTGGATGTCCCATTCATCGCGCTCGGCAAGCGATTCGTCGGATCGCCGCATGATGCAGCCGTAGTGATCGACCAGCACGCGGGCGGCGAAGCGATCGCACATGCCCTCGCGACGGCGCGTCGGGCGACCGGCTTTGCGGACGAGATAGTGGAACAGTTCGTGCAGGTAGACGAACAGCGCGAGTTGATACGCGTCGGCGAGCGTGATGCGATAGATGTCACGCCACCAGTGCGATTGATTCGACTGCGGGCGGGCCACGTGCGTGCCGAGCGAATAGGGGTAGCGGTTCTTGGGCGACAGGTTGATATTCAGCGTGCTGCTGGCGTAGTAGCACGAGCCGGAAAATTCGGCGCTGCGACCGTTCTTCACGCGGACGCTGATCGCCGAATGATCGTATGGCTCGGTGTGGCGGATGAAGAGCGAATAGAGCCGGGCCGAATCGAGTTGGGTGAGATTTCGAAAGTCCATTTTCGACCCTCGGCGTCGTACGTGACGATGGGCGTTTTATCAGGCGATGGATCGGACCGCAAGGTTGCAGCAGAGGCTTAGCACGGGGGCTCTGCGGACATGCCGATTGCGGCGTACCGCCATCGGCATGGCACCCAACGCCCGAACGCTCCGGGCACACTACGCGTTGCGCGGCTCGTTGATGTTCCAGCCCTTGGCTTTTTCCTCGGCTTGGATCACGGGCAAAGTCTTTGCCCCCGGCAGCGGCTCGGACTTCTGCGTAATCACCTTGCCGGCGGGGAACGCCTCTTTGTTCTGGGCCGCCCACTTCTTGTAGGGATCGGGCAGCTCGTCTTCTTCATAGATCGCGTGCACCGGGCACTCGGGCACGCAGAGCTGGCAGTCGATGCACACATCCGGATCGATCACCAACATCGGCGGGTCGTTGATCTCGTAGAAACACTCGACCGGGCAGACCGCCGCGCAGTCGGTGTATCGGCAGTTGACGCAACGTTCGGTGACGACATGGGCCATTGCGATTCGCTCCGCGAGGCAGTGTCTAGTGCCTAGTGGCTGGTGTCTAGTGCCTAGCAACTAGGGGTTCAGGGTTCAGTAACTCACGTCGACGTTTACTCCGCGTTTGGCGCGCCGCTGTCGGAATCGCCGCTGGGCGGCGGACTGTCATCCGGCGAACCGGCGGCTTCCGGCGGCATCACTGCATCCGTCGGACCCGCGGCGGGGCTTCCGTTCCCATTACTGCCGCCATTGCCGTTTTCGTCTTTCTCGAGAATGACGTTGGCGACGGCGACGACGCGATCGTTTTCTTCGACGCGGATCAGCTTTACACCCTGCGTCGCTCGGCCGATTTCGCGTAACTGACTGACCGTCATCCGCAGCAACGTGCCGCCGGACGTGATCATCACCAGTTCATGATCGTCGGTAACCGCTCGCAGCGCAACCACCGGGCCGTTCTTTTCAGTGACTCTGACATTGATGACACCCTTGCCGCCGCGATGCGTCAGGCGGTATTCCTCGATGTCGGTGCGCTTGCCAAACCCCTTTTCGCACACCGTGAGCAGGCTCATGCCGGGCGTGATGGCGACCATGTCGATCACCTTGTCGTCTTCGCGCAGCTCGATGCCGCGCACGCCGCGGGCGCTGCGGCCCATCGGCCTGACATCGTCCTCGTTGAAGCGGCAAGCCATGCCCTGATACGTGCCGACGACGATTTCCTGTTTGCCGTTGGTGATGCTGACGCCGAGCAGTGAATCGTCCGGGTCGAGCGTGATCGCCTGAATGCCGCTGGGGCGCGGATTGCTAAACGCCGACAGCGGCGTCTTCTTGACCGTGCCCTTCACCGTGCAAAAGAAGACGTAGTTTTCTTCCTGGAACTGCTTCACCGGCAGTACGGCCATGTGCCGCTCGTTCGGCAGCATCGTCAGCACATTCACCAGCGAGCGGCCGCGGGCGGTGCGTGTCGCCTGCGGAATGTCGAACGCGCGCATCCAGTAGACGCGCCCGCGATCGGTGAAGAACAGCAGATAGTCATGCGTCGAGCAGGAGTGCATGTGCTCGATGAAATCGTCGCCGCCGCTCTCGGTGCCCTTGATGCCGCGCCCGCCGCGGCCTTGCGCGCGATACGTGTCGGCGGCGACACGCTTGATATAGCCCTGATGCGAAATGGTGACGATCACGTCCTGCCGCTCGATCAATTCTTCCATCGAGACTTCGCCGACGGCGGCCTCGATCTTCGTGCGGCGCTTGTCGGCGTACTTTTCTTTCAGCTCGCGCATGTCCTCGGCGATGATGTCGAGCACGCGGCGTTCGTCGCTGAGGATCAGCTCATAGCCCATGATCTCTTCGGTCAGGCCGGTGTATTCCTTGGCCAGTTGCTCGATTTCCAGCCCGGTCAGCTTGCGGAGCTGCATCGACAAAATCGCGTCGGCCTGCGTGTGCGTCAGGAACTGGTCGTTGTCGCTGCAGCGCGCGACGAACTGCTCCGGCAGCAGCTTGCGCACCGTCGCCTGCTCGCTAAGGCGCAGCGCCTTTTTCATCAAGCGCTGCCGCGCGGTGTCAACATCCGGCGAATGGCGGATGATGGCGATGATTTCGTCGATGTCAGCGATCGCGAGGATCAAACCTTCGAGAATGTGCGCCCGCTGACGCGCCTTGCGCATCAGATATTGCGTGCGGCGGCGGATCACCTCTTTGCGATGCAGAACGAACTGCTCGATGAGCTGTTTGAGACTCAGCGTTTTTGGCACGCGGTTGACCAGCACGATGTGGATCGCGTGCAGGTTGCTCTGTAGCGGCGTGTATTCCCAGAGCTGATTGATCACGACATCGGGGTTGGCGTCTTTCTTCAGCGGAAGCACGAGCCGCACGAGGTTTTCGCGGCCCGACTCGTCGCGCATGTCGTCGAGGCCCTTCAGCGTGCCGGCCTCGACGCCTTCCTTGATGCGATCTTTGATGGTCGGCAGCAGCACGCCGTAGGGGATTTCGTCGACGACGATCTGTATGCGGCCGTTCTTGAGTTCCTCGGTGTGCATCACCGCCCGCAGCGTCATCGAGCCGCGACCTGTTTCGTAGGCTTCGCGAATGCCGGTCGTGCCGCAGATGACGCCGCCGGTCGGAAAATCGGGGCCGGGCACGAAGCGCATGAGCTGCCCGACGGTGATCTCGGGGTCTTCGATGAACGCGCAGATGGCGTCGCACATTTCGCCCAGGTTGTGCGGCATGAGCCGTGTGGCCATGCCGACGGCGATCCCTTCGGAGCCGTTGACGAGCAAATTCGGAAAGCGGCTGGGCAGGACGACCGGCTCTTTGCGTGTGCCGTCGTAGTTGTCCTCAAAATCGACCGTCTCGTACTCGAGGTCGGTCATCAGTTCGGCGGCGGCGTCGGCGAAGCGGGCCTCGGTGTATCGCATGGCCGCCGGCGGGTCGCCGTCGATCGAGCCGAAGTTGCCCTGCGGATCGACGAGCGTGTGTCGCATGCACCAGTACTGGCCCATGCGTACGAGGGTCGGATAGATGACGCCTTCGCCGTGCGGGTGATAGTTGCCGCTGGTGTCGCCGGCGATCTTGGCACATTTTCGGTGCTTGCTGCGTGGGCCGAGGTTGAGGTCGTTCATTGCGACCAAAATGCGGCGCTGCGAGGGTTTCAGGCCGTCGCGCACGTCGGGCAGTGCGCGGGCCATGATGACGCTCATCGCATAGGTCAGGTAAGAGTCCTGCATCTCCTGCGAAATGGGCGTGAGGAGGTTGTTTCCAGGGCCGGGACTCGGCGTATTGGACTGCGTCGGCGTATCGCTCATCGTACATCCTGCGCCACGGCAAAAAGGGCCGGGCGACACCGCTATGCCAGACGGAATTTCGGTACCGTGCCAGAACTGGGAGTTTAGCGGAAATGAGCGAATTCGGCACGCGGCGGGGAGTGTCTAGTGCCGAGTGTTCAGTGCTCAGTGCTCAGGATTCGGGGTTCAGGGGTCAGGGTTCAGTGCGGAGCGTCACGGCCATCCGAACCCCGAGCGCGAGCGAGTGCACCCGATCCCAGAGCGCGCGCGAGTGGAGCGATGTGCCGACGCGGACGACGCTTTCGTGTTGAGAGCGTCGCCCGCGTCGGCGTGTTAGCCCGTCGCTTGCGCTCCGGGTTCGGATTTTGTCGCTGCCAGCGTCGGGTGGGCACCGCCCACCATTAGCCGCCGTCAGAAAGACATGCCGACGCGAACAGCCGTCGGCATGGCACCCGATTTCCTAGCAGCTCGCGCCGAAGTTCGACAGGAGCTGCGACAGATCGGTCAGATCCACGTCGCCGTCGCCGTCGAGATCACCCTGCGAGAGCGTCGCACCGCTGGTCACGCCGAAGTTGGCGAGGAGCTGCGACAGGTCGGTCAGGTTGACCTGGTTGTCGCCGTTGAGATCGCCGGGGCACGGCAGCGGATTCACCGTCAGCGTCGCGACGCCGCTGGTGAGGTTGCCGCAGCTATTCGTGACCGTGACGCTGTAGTCGCCTTCATCCGCTTCGGCAGCGGCCGAGATCGACAGCGTATCGGTCGCGCTGCCCGAGATCGTGCCGCCGTCGCTGATCGGCGAGCCGTCGAGCAACCACTGATAGCTCAGCGGAGCCGTGCCGCCCGCGACGACGTTGAACGAAACCGGCGCACCGTTGTTCACCGTTTGCGACGACGGGCCGGTCGTGATCGACGGCGCGTTGGTCACCGTCACGACAGCGCCCGCACTGGTGTCATCATCGCACGAGTTCGACACAAAGCAGGTGTACGTGCCGGCGTCGAGCCCCGAGACCGGGTTGATCGTCAGGTTGGCGGTGTTCGCACCGCTAACCGATCCGCCGTTGCTCAGCGGAGTAACGCCGCGCCGCCACTCATAGGTGATCGGCAGCGTGCCGGTCGCGGTGACCGACAGGTTGAGCACACCGCCCGAGCAGACGGTCGTGGAAGCCGCCGGCTCGACCGTGATCTGGGCCGCCGCATTCACGGTCACGACCGCATTCGCGCTTGTGTCGTTGCCGCAGGCATTGGCCGCAACCACGGTGTAGGTGCCGTTGTCGCTCGCCGATGACGGGTTGATCGACAGGTTGGCGCTGGTCGCACCGCTGATGCTGCCGCCGTTGCTGAGCGGATTGCCGTTGCGGCTCCACAGATAGCTGATCGGCCCGGTGCCGGTCGCGGCGACCGACAGGTTCAGCGGATCGCCGGCGCAGATCGTCGTCGCGGCCGCCGGCTCGGTCGTGATGAGCGCAGCACTGTTCACCGTCACGAGAGCGTTGGCGCTCGTGTCGGCGTTGCAGATGTTGTTGACCAGAACCGTGTAGGTGCCGGCGTTCGCCGCGCTGACCGGGTTGATGGTCAGATTGGCGGTGCTTGCACCGCTGATGCCGCCGCCGTTGCTGACCGGGTTGCCATTTCGACGCCACTGGAAGGTCATCGGCGCGGTGCCGGTGGCCGTAACGGAGAGGTTGAGCGTGCCGCCCACGCAAAGCGTTGTGGACGGTGCCGGCTCGGTCGTGATCTGTGCTGAGGTGTTGACGGTCAGCGTCGCCGCCGCGCTGAGGTCGTTCCCATTCGAGTTGCTGACGAAGCAGGTGTAGAAGCCCGCGTCGCCCGACTCGACCGGGTTGATGGTGAGCGTATCGGTGCTCACGCCGCTGAATCCGTTGCCGTTGATCAGCGCGACGTTGTTGCGTCGCCATTCGTAGGTCGGCGCGGGGCTGCCGGTCGCGGTGACGGCGAAGACGGTCGTGCCGCCCTCGCAGACGAAGGCATCGACCGGATCACCGGTGATGGTCGCCGGCTGTGACGAATCGAGCGACAGGGTGAGCGTACCGGTGCCGCGCGCGTTGAGGCCGCCGACGCGGATGGTGTAGTTCTGACCCGCGACGACCGGAATGACCAGCGATGACGTGGTGCCGCAGCCGGCACCGTTGTCGTTGCAGCCCAGGATGCGGGCGTCGAAATTGGTGCAGCCCGAATCGCTGTAGGCGGCGATGCGCGTGTTGAAATTGGCCGCGTTGCAGGTGCTGATGGTCAGGTTGCCATTCTGCGACGCGGGGTAGTTCCACCACAGATCGCCGGTGATCTGGTTGCTGCCGTTGATGTTGCAGGCAGTGTGCGTTGGGCCGTCGGTGCTGGCACCGGCGGTGTTGAACGCGGTGGTGCCGAGGCCGATGCCGGCGCGTCCGGCACAATCGTCATTCGACGCCGGGATCACGCCCGCGCCGCCGGTGACGGTGATGCTGAAGTTGCCCGTCGCGCCCTGATAGCCCGCGACGCGGATGTAATACGTGTTGTAGGCAACCGCCGTGAAGGTGGTCGTCGACAGTAGGCCGCAAGTGTCGTCATTGCACGCACCGCTGATCTGCGTCAGGCTGCCGCACGCGCCGGTGTGAACCGACAGCACGGTGTCATACGAGCCGACGCTGCCGCAGGTGGTCACCGTGACGGTGCCGGCGGCTGTTGGGCGATACTTGTACCACACGTCGCCAGACGTGGTTGACTGGCCGCAGTTCGCGGTTCCGTCGTTGGTTGAAAGCAGCGTTGTGCCCGTGACCGCGCTGCCCATCGGCAGCCAGATCGCGTTGGCGCAGGCGTCATTGATCGGCGGCTGTGGGCCGCAACCTGGGCCGGTGATTGTCAGTGTTCCCGTGCCGGTGAGGGCGTTGTAACCGCCGACGCGGATCAGATACGAATCATTGGCGACAGCCGTGAACGTGAGTTGCGACTGCACGGAGCTTGCGCCGCAGATGGTATTGTCGTCGTTGCAGCTCACCGCGGCGGCGACGGTCGGGCAGGTGTCGTTGTACACGGCAATCTTGGTGTCGAAGGTCGAGCCACAGGTGGCGACGGTGACGGTGCCGTTGCACTCGGCAGTGTACAGGTACCAGATGTCACTGCCGACATTTGTATAGGAGAAAAAATTGCAGGCCGTCGGCTCGTCCGGGCCGTCGGTCGTCGCGCCGACGTTCGAGAACGCAATTGCGCCGTCGCCGACGCCGAGTGCGTTTTCGCAATCGTCATTCAGCGGATGCTGCGAGCCGTCGCCGCTGGGTGTTACGCTGCTGAAATTCACCGAGGTTGGCGTGCCGGGCTTGAACAGGCCGATTGAGCCGATGCCGCCGGCGGGCGGGATGTTGCAATCGAAGCGGAAGTTGTAGACCGTGTCCCAGCGCAGGGCGTTGGCGTTCGGATTGGCGCCATGCGTTTGCGTCTGCCAGGTGATCGAATTCGCGCCGACGACCGAGCTCCAGTCGGTGCCGCTATACGGCTCGCCGCTGTGATAGGGCACGTCGCGGAAGCCGACGTTCGTGACCACCGCACCGGGCGGTAGCGGAATGCTGAACGACTGACCGCTGCGGTCGCTGTTGAAGTTCATGACGGCGTATTCATAGTGCCACTGACCAGCGCCGAGGTCGGTCGCCTTGCCGCCGACCCAGAAACGGCCCTCGTTCGGGATATCGACCGCAGTGAGATTGACGCTCGCGTCCGCCGGCTGGCCGACGCCGTTACCGTAATCGCGCCAGGCGAAAATCGCGGGGTCTTCGCGCCGGGTGGTGTCGGCGAGGCCGAGCGTGTAGCTGGGCGCTGCACCCACGGTGGCGCGGCGATAGGACTCGTTGTTGTAGTGATTGCCCGCTTGCGCATCTTCGGGCTGTACGTACATGCTGGACACGAAGTAGAGCGAGCCGGCGGTCTGGAGATCGGCCGTCGCGACTTGCATGCGCTTATGGATCGCGCCGCTGCCCGAGCCGTTGTTGACCCAGGGATAGGGGAATGTGCCCATGAAGGCGTTGACTTCGCTCTTGGGGCCCAGGCCGCCCTGATCGCCGTTGAGGCCGGAGGAGTAGGGGTCGGAACAGCCCATGCCTAGTGCGCTGCAATCGAGCGGGTTGGGACATGATCCGCAGACGGTGCCCTGCAGGGCGCAGAAGCCATGCTTGAGCCATGCTTGGCCGATCTGTTCGAAGCGGCCGTTGACGAGTCGATACATGTTCTGCGAGATGACCGGGTGGTCGGCGGTGCTGGCGATCCAAGTGAGCGGTTGATCGCCCTGATTGCAGGAGGTGGTGCCGACGGAGTAGGCGACGGTCGCGCCGACGACGCCGAAGTTACTGACGCCGGGCAGATCGCCGACGATGACGTCCGGGCCTTGGGCGAGTGACGATGTGGCGAAGCCGGCGAGTGTAGCCAGCAGCGCAAACAACTTCCCCTTCATACAGAATCTCCCTGTGATGAGACGTGATCCCAGCTTGCAAGCAAAAAGCGCGAATGAAATGAAGGCGGCCAAACGGCCTCCTCCCCCAGTTGCTCTCATACGATAGCGGGGGTGACGGGAAATTGTCGAGAGCATTCGTGATGCGGGATGGCTGCGTGGTGTTTTTGCGGACGATTGCGCGGATGAACGGATGAAATTCGTGCAATTCGGGCGTGCTTTGTACGCAAACTCGGACGTTCAAGCTCTCGCTTTCGTTTTTAGTCTACGTCGACAAGCTGCAACAACTCCCCCGCATCTACCTGATGCCGCAGCGCGCGGCCCAAGAGCATCTGCCGCTGGTTCGGCGCGATGCCCGTCCCCGGTCGGCGATAGTCCAGATCGTCCTCGCCGATGCGATGCCCCGGCGGCAGCGGCCGCGCGGCGACGCACGAAAGCCGAAAATCGCGGCGGCCGGCTTGCTCGCTGGCCGCCGGCGCGATACGCGACGAGCCGAGCGCCTTTTCGGTGAAGCGAATCGCCGTGACAAGCTGCCGCAACTCGATCGGGTCGCACGAGAAGTGATGATCCGGCCCCGGCAGCGACTTGCTCAGCGTGAAGTGCTTCTCGATCCAGCACGCACCGAGCGTCACCGCGCCGACCGCCGCCGTCACGCCGTCGGTGTGATCGCTGAATCCGACCGCACAATCGAACGCCGCCGCGAGTGCGGGAATCTTGCGCAGATTTACGTCGCTCGCGGGCGTCGGATAGGCCGAGGTGCAGTGCAGCAGCAGCAGCGACGTGTTGCCGGTCTCGCGAAACGCGCGTACGGCGTCGTCGATCTCGGCCAGCGTGGCCATGCCGGTCGAGAGCACCGTCGGCAGCGTCGTGCGACCCAGCGCCTGAATGAGCGGCAGGTTGGTCAGATAGTCCGATCCGTTCTTGAGCACTCTGACGCCGAGCCGTGCGAGATCGCGAATGCCGGCTTCGCTCGTGGGCGTGCTGTGGAAGAGCAGGCCGCGTTTGTCGGCCCGCTCCTTGAGCGTCGCGAGCATCGCGGGCGTCAGCTCGCAGCGTTTGAACATTTCATACTGCGGCTCGGTGATGATCTGGCCGTTGCTGCTATAGCTGTATGTCAGCTTGCGGTCGGTGACGAAGTCCTCGGTGCGGTAGTTCTGGAATTTCACCGAATCCGCGCCGGCGTCGGCGGCGGCGTCGATGCAGTCGAGGGCCATCGCCAGGTCGCCGTTGTGGTTGATGCCGACCTCGGCGGCGATGATGACGGGCTTGCTGGGGCCGAGTTGACGGTTGCCGATGGTCAGAGGTTGCATGGATTGCTCCGCGTAGGGTGGGCAGTGCCCACCATTTCGTTGCCGGTTCGATCGATTTCGCGAATGGTGGGCGATGCCCACCCTACGCGCATGGAGCACCGCGGCCCTCCGCGGTTTTGTGGAGCAGCCGCCCTCGGCTGTTTTATTCGATCAGGAACCAACCGCGGAGGGCCGCG
>JBJXFK010000275.1:0-3499 GCA_046155505.1 Phycisphaerae bacterium | reverse complement strand
GCCGCCGCGATCCGATCGAGCACGCGATTGCCCTGCGTGAGAATGCTGCATCAAAGCCGCCACGATGATCCGGGCCGAAATTCGCCGTACAATTGTCGGCTATGGCAACCGCAGCGAAAACCAAAGACACCAAGACCGCACTCAAGGGCAGCCGCGCCGACATCGCGCTGCTCACGCATGGCGACAATTATGAGCCGCACAAGCTGCTCGGCGCACACCCGGCGACACTCGACGGCGTGAGCGGAGTAGTGGTGCGGGCGTGGCACCCCGACGCCGAGGCCGTGGAACTGCTGCATGGCGGCAACGCTATGCCGACGGAACGGGTGCACGAGGCCGGCCTCTTCGCCGTGTTCCTGCCCGATGCGAAGTGCCCACTGAAATATCGCCTGCGATTCCGCTTCGCCGGCGGCGCGACATGGGAACGCGACGACCCCTATCGTTTCCTGCCCACGCTCGGCGATGTCGATCTGCATCTGTTCAACGAGGGCAACCACCGCCGCATCTGGGAAATGCTCGGCGCACGCGCGACGACCATCGATGGCGTCAGCGGCGTTGCGTTCTCGGTCTGGGCGCCCAACGCCAAACGCGTCAGCCTCGTCGGCGATTTCTGTGGCTGGGACGGCAGACTGCTGCCCATGCGAGCGCTCGGCAGTTCGGGCATCTTTGAACTGTTCATGCCCGGCGTCGAAGCCGGCACGTTTTACAAATACGAGTTGAAAACGCAAACCGGCGAAATGCGTCTAAAGGCCGACCCCTACGGTCAATGGATGGAGCATCCGCCCGGCACCGCGTCGCGCGTCTATCAGACGCAACACGCCTGGAGCGACAGCGACTGGATGGCATCGCGCCGCACGCGCGACTGGACGCGCGAGCCGATGGCCATTTACGAAGTGCATTTCGGATCGTGGATGCGCCGCGATGACGGCTCGCCGCTCAGCTATCGCGAGATGGCACCGAAACTGGTCGAGCACGTCAAACGCTTCGGCTTCAACTTCATCGAGCCGCTGCCACTCACCGAGCATCCCTTCGGCGGATCGTGGGGCTATCAGGTCAGCGGGTATTACGCGGCCACGTCGCGCTTCGGCACGCCCGACGATTTCAAGTGGTTCGTCGATTACTGCCACCAGCACGGCATCGGCGTGATCATGGACTGGGTGCCCGCCCACTTCCCAAAAGACGACTTCGCCCTACGCCGCTTCGACGGCACGGCCCTCTTCGAGCATGACGACCCGCGCCGCGGCGAGCACCCCGACTGGGGCACGCTCATCTTCAACTATGGCCGCAACGAGGTACGCAACTTCCTGGTCGGTTCGGCGCTCTATTGGCTCAACGAGTTTCATATCGACGGTCTGCGCGTCGATGCCGTCGCGTCGATGCTCTATCTCGACTACAGCCGCAAAGAGGGCGAGTGGCTTCCGAATCAGTTCGGCGGACGCGAGAATCTGGAAGCCATCCATTTCATTCAATCACTCAACGAAACGGTGCGCATCGAGTCACCCGGGGCGATTATGGTCGCCGAAGAATCGACCGCGTGGGGCGGCGTCACGCGCCCGGTGCCCGAGGGCGGCCTCGGCTTCACCTTCAAGTGGAACATGGGCTGGATGCACGACACCCTGCTCTATTTCAGCAAAGACCCAATCCACCGCCGCTATCACCACGGCGATCTGACATTTGCGATGATCTATGAGTACAGCGAACGATTCATCATGCCGCTCTCGCATGACGAGGTCGTACACGGCAAGGGGCCGCTGCTCGAAAAGATGCCCGGCGATGTCTGGCAGAAGTTCGCCAATTTGCGCATGCTGCTCGCTTATCAGTACATGCGCCCGGGCAAAAAGCTGCTCTTTCAGGGCACCGAACTGGCGACCTGGTATGAGTGGTATTACGACGCGCCGCTCGACTGGTCGCTCTCGCGCTTCACCGAGCGGGCCGGGTTGCAGCGCTTCATGGAAGACATCGGGCGGTTCTATCTCGAAACGCCCGCGCTCTGGCGGCGCGACCCAGATCACGACGGTTACGGCTGGATCGACTGTCGCGATTGCGACAACTCGGTACTGTCGTTCTGGCGCACCGACGGCAAGCAGGTCGCGATCGTCGTACTCAATCTCACGCCTGTGCCGCGCGAGCACTATCGCATCGGCGTGCCGCAGCCGGGGCACTATCGCGTGGCGCTCAACAGCGACAACCTGCGTTATCACGGGTCGGACTATCGTTGCTTCGAGCATGCTGATTCGCAACCGGTGCCGTGGCACTATTTGGGTCAGTCAATCGAGCTGAGCCTGCCGCCGCTGGGCTGTGTGGTTTATTTGAAAGATTGAACGTCGGTGCGGTAGAATTTCGATATGAGCACGAACGCACTTGAAAAGCGTCTGGGCGAGCTCGAACGAGAAGTGGCCCGGCTGCGCGCACAGGTGGAATCTAAGAACGGATCAAGTGCCAACTGGGTAACTCGGATGCAAGGCGCATTCGAGAACGATCCGATGTTCGAAGAAGCGATGAAGCTGGGTCGCGCATACCGAAAGTCACTGGATCGAAAAAAACGCCCGGCGCGATCCGGTGAGAAAGAAACGTGGGGAGATCGCGTCGCTGGTGCATTCGCTGACGATCCGCTCTTCGAGAAAGCCGTTCGCCTCGGGGCGGCATATCGCCGATCGCTACGACCGGCGCCGGCTGGTCGCAAGAAGCGCAAATGACCTATGTACTCGACACCGATCACGTCACGCTGCTGCATCGGGGCGGAGTTTCCTCGGACCGCATTCGCTTGAAGATGCGGCAGGCCGGCAGCGGCAACGTGGTGACCACGATCGTGTCCTACGAGGAGTCCGTCCGCGGCTGGATGGCCGCAATGGCGGCCGCACGAACGATCACGGACATTGTTCGGTGCTATCAGCGCCTACGTCTAAATTTTGATCTGTATCAACAATCGACGCTGCTCGATTTCGACGAACCCGCCGCAATCCAATTCCAGCAGCTTCGTGCACGGAAGCTCCGCATCGGTACGATGGACCTGCGTATCGCCGCCATTGCAATCGCAAATAGCGCGGTTCTGGTCACGCGTAACGCCGCCGATTTCGGGAAGATCGCCGGTCTGACGATCGAGTGCTGGGCCTAACCGCACTACGCCGCCGAGAGTCCGCCGTGCGGAGCGCGACTTCGCACGTCTTGACTGCCGATAATCGCTTACCCGCTAGCCACTCGCGGCATTCCGAAGCCCATTCCATGAACGAGCGGTAAAGAATCCGTCGCGCATGTCCAAATCCGTCTTTACTTCCGGTACCGCGCACGGTTACGATGAGCGACGTACAGGACTTCGGTCACGGGGTACCGCACTGTTGCGTCCTTCATTTCACCTCGTTGACCACCCGTTTTATCTGGCGACTCTGCACTGGGGCAGCGCCAATTCACAGGTTTGGAGGAGGATTCCATGCGCAAGATTCTGGCTCTTGGTATTTTGGCGGTCGCCGCTTCGGTCGCTCAGGCGGCCATTCTGGACATTCCA
>JBJXFK010000271.1:0-15149 GCA_046155505.1 Phycisphaerae bacterium | reverse complement strand
GGCCGGTGCAGCCACACTGGCACCGGCCGGAGGCCGATGCTCCCCGCGCTTTCGCCGGGTCTCTTACAACGGGCATTTCCCGCTCTCCACAGCACAATGAGCGCTTCCGTAAATCGCCTCGGTTTGTAACTGCGGTCCGGATTTTGTTCGTTACACTTCACCACAGAGAGAGGAACTGCGCGAAACATGGTCGGCGGTGCAACAATTCTGGTCGTGCTTGCCGTGATCGCGGTGCTGGTCATTGGCGTCGGATTGATCATCGTCGCCGTGGTGAGCGGGCCGAAGAGCCGCGCGACGCTGCGCTGCGGCCAGTGCCATGAAACCAACCGCGACGATGCGCACTTTTGTGCCCGTTGCGGACAATCGCTTTCCGGTGAATCCTCACCCAAACAACACTAACCCAAGGAGTCGAGCATGATCGTGGAATCCGAGGTTGATGGGCCGCCTCGGCGGCCGCGTAGTCCCGGCGGTTCGGGCGGCATGGGCGGTTTGCCGAAATTCATCGGCTGGCTGCTGGCGGTGCCGATTCTGGCTGTCGCCGGGTTTGCTTATGTGTGGATGATCCAGCGCGTCGAGGTCGGCCCCGACGAGTTGCTCGTTCTTGTGCGCAAGGTCGGCGCCCCGCTGCCGACCAAGGCCGACGACCAGGTTGTTCTCTACCCCGGCCTGCTGAAAGAGCTGGGCGAGCCGGAGCTTTCGACCCGCTATCAGGGCATTGTGTACGAGACGTTGCCGCCGGGGCGATATTTCTTCGACCCGTTTTTCTGGGATCGCGAGATCATCCAGCCGACCGACATCAAGCAGGATGAAGCCGGCGTGTTGATCCGCAAATTCGGCAAGCCGATGCCAGAAGGGGCGACCGTCGCGCCCGAAAAGAGCGATGTGCGCGGCCCGGTCGCCGGCTGGCTCAAACCCGGGCGCTACAACCTGAACACGTTCGCATACGAGCTGCGGCGGGTGAAGCCGATCGCGATTCCCGCCGGTCATGTCGGCGTGCAAACGCTTTACAGCGGCACGCCGCCCGCGACCGCGAACAAGTACATCGTCAGCGCCGGCGAGGCGGGCGTGCAGCCCGACGTGCTGCCGCCCGGCCTGCATTACAACAATCCGTATGAGCGGCGCATCGACGTGATCGACGTGCGCAGCCACACGCTCGACTTGCGCGGCGAAGAGACGATCGAGTTTCCGTCGAACGACGGTTTCGACATCTTGATTGAGGGCACCGTCGAATACGCCGTGCGGCAGGATCTCGCGCCGTACGTGCTCGTTGCGATCGGCGATCACGAAGAGGTTGTGAATCGCATCATCCTGCCCTATATGAAATCGCTGGCGCGAATCGAGGGGTCGAAGCTGCTGGCGCGCGACTTCATCAGCGGCGAGAAACGCACCGCGTTTCAGACCACGGTGTTCGAGCAGTTGCGGCATCAATGCTATGACCAGGGAATCGAGATTCGGGCGGCGCTCATTCGCCGCATCGTCGCGCCGAGCGAAATCTCGCAACCGATCAGCGATCGCCAGCTCGCCGAGCAGCAGATCGCACAATACAACAGCGAAATCGCGGTCGCCGGCTCGGAAGCGCGGCTGGTCGAGCAGGAAGAGTTGAGCAAGCAGAATCAGGCCATCGGCGAAGCGAATCGCCAGATGGTGACGGTGGTCAAGGAAGCCGAGCAGACCAAAGCGGTCACGGTCACCGAGTCGCGCCGAAAGCTGGAAGTCGCCAAGCTGAACCTGCAAGCGGCGAAGGAAACCGCGGCGGCGCTGCTCTCACGCGGCGCGGCCGACGCCGAAGTGAAAACGCTCGGTTACCAGGCCAAGGCGCGCCCGCTGGCCGAAGCGGTCAACGCCTTCGGCGACGGTGAGTCGTACGCGCAGTTCTTCTTCTATCAAAAGCTCGCGCCGGCGATGAAGAACGTGCTCGACAGCACGGACGGCCCGTTCGCCGACATTTTCCGCTCGCTCTCGGGCAAGTCGCCTGACGGCGCGCAGCCAAGTAAACCGAAATCTCCGCCCGCGGCCGCGAATGAGAAGGCCGTCTCGACTGGAGGTACACAATGACTATTGGACGCATGACACAGATAGTGATCGGGACCGCACTGACTCTCGCCGCTGTTGTTGGCGGCGGGTATTGGACGATGTTCCGCGTGCATGTTGACGTTGATGAGTGCGTCGTGCTGATTCGCAAAAGCGGCAAGCCGCTGGAGGCGGGTGAGGTCGTCGCGAGCGAGGGGCAAAAGGGTATCCAGCGCGAGACGCTCGGCCCCGGGCGCTACTTCCTGAACCCAGTCACGTATGACGTTGAGCGCCACGCACTGGTGACGATCGACGCGGGCGATCCGTCGACCTGGGAAGACGATTATGACCCGAGCAACAGCGACTACCAGCACATGAAGGCCAAGGGCAAGCTGCCCGAGGTCGGCGTGCTGGTGAACAAGGTCGGCAAGCCCGCCCCCGTCGGCGAGCAGGTCGTCGGACCCGAGTTTCAGGGCATTCAGCGCCAGGTGCTCACGCCCGGCGTCTACCGCATCAATCCGTACGTGTACGAAGTGAAGAAGTTCCCCGCGAGCGTCGTGCCGCTCGGCTGCGTCGGCATCGTCACGTCGCAGTTCGGCGAGTTGCCCGGCGTGGAAACGGTGAAGGAAACCGTGGTCGGCCCTGACGGCACGATCACCGAGGGGCAGCCCAAAACCGTTCAGAAACTCGCCGAGCCGGGACAGCGTGGCGTGCTGCGCGAGGTGCTGCAACCCGGTATTTACTACCTGAACCCGTTCGAGAAAACGGTGCAGATCATCTGGGTTGGCTACAACCTGATGTCGCAGACCAAGAAGACTTCGACCGCCGGCGACGTGATCAACTTTCCGTCCAAGGACGGCTTTACCGTGCAGGTGGATGTGACCGTGGTCTGGGGCCTGCACCCGGCGCACGCGCCCGAAATGGTGAACCACGTCGGCGAGGCCGAACGGATCATGCAGATCATCCTCGGCCAGTTGCGCAGCATTTGTCGCAATGTCGGTTCGGACTATGAATCGACCGATTTCATTCAAGGCGAGCGGCGTGAGCGTTATCAGCGGCAAGTGACCGAGACACTGCGCAAGGTGTGCGAAAAGCGCGACATCGAAGTGCTCATCGCGCTAATTCAGAATATCGAAGTACACAGCGGCGAATCGGCCAAGTCTGATCTGAGCCTCGACCTGCGGCGCACGATTCAGCGCGGCTATATCGCCAAAGAGCAGGATTTGACCAAGCAAGCGCAGCGCGAGACCGCGACGGTTCGCGCCGGACTCGAAGCCTCGAAGGCCGAGATTGCCGTCGCGCGCGAGCGTGTCACCGCCGACACGCGCATGAAGGTTGCGCAGGTGAAAGCCGACGCCGACAAGAAAGCGCAGGAAACCGCGGCGCAGCGCGATCTGGAAGTCGCGCAGATCGAACGACAGATTGCTGAGCTGGACGCCGAGACGACGCGCCTGCTCGGTCGCGCCGCGGCGCAGGTTGACGAATTGCTCAATAAGGCTGACGCCGACGGCAAACGCATGATGGTGCAGGCCTTCGGCAGCGGTCGGGCGTACAACCTGTTCACGTTCGCCGAGGGTTTTGAGCCGGAACAGATTCGCCTGTTCTACGCCGGCGAGGGCACGTTCTGGACCGATGTATCGCGTTTGCAAGACGCGGCGGCGATGGAGATCCTGAGCAAGCCCAAGGACAAGTAGGGCGGGCACCGCCCACCAATCCGTTGTTGGGTACAGCGTCGCCCACCGCCGCGCGGTCGCTCCCGCGCGACAAATGGTGGGCGATGCCCACCCTACTGGCATCGCCGACTGTTCACTGGCTTGAATAAAGCCATTCTTGACACACGCACACTCGCCGCCCAAGCTACGATCTTGCACTGTGACGAAGCTGCGGCACGATACTTGCTGCGTGCTCGCCGAGTGATGTTGGGAAATCGAACCACGCTGCGGATTCATCCGTATGCGAGTTGCGGGCCGAGCGCCTGCGTTTCGTGTCAGACAGGAGCTTCACATGCCGATTCGGGTCGCCATCAACGGTTTTGGTCGCATTGGTCGCCTCGTCAGCCGCGTCGCCGCGAAGGATCCCAATATTCAAGTGGTCGCGGTCAACGACCTCGTGCCGCCGGACAATTTAGGTTACCTCTTCAAGTATGACACGACGCATCGCCGCTATGACGGTACGGTGACGGCCAGCGAGTCGGCCCTGCACATCGACGGCAAGGAAATCCGCTGCTTCAGCGAGAAAGACCCCGCCAATCTGCCGTGGAAGACGCTGAACGTCGATTACGTCGTCGAGTCGACCGGCCACTTTGCCGATCGGGCGGGTGCGAGCAAGCACCTGACCGGCGGCGCGAAGCGGGTGATCATCTCGGCCCCGGCCAAGGACGCCGACATTCCGACGTTTGTAATGGGCGTCAACCACACCAAGTATGACAAGGCCAAGGACACGATCGTCAGCAACGCGAGCTGCACCACCAACTGCCTCGCGCCGCTGGCCAAGATCATTCACGATACGTGGGGCATTGAAGAAGGCCTGATGACCACGATTCACGCCGTCACCGCGACCCAGCCAACGGTCGATGGCCCGTCCAAGAAGGACTGGCGCGGCGGGCGGGCCGCGTTTTCGAACATCATTCCGTCAAGCACCGGCGCGGCGAAGGCCGTGGCGCTGTGCATTCCTGAATTGAAGGGCAAGCTGACGGGCATGTCGTTCCGCGTGCCGACTGTGGATGTTTCCGCAGTTGATCTGACGGTTCGCACGAGCAAGGAAACCTCGCTCGACCAGATCAATGCGGCGATCAAGGCGGCCAGCGAAGGCGCGATGAAGGGCTTCATGGGTTACACGGAAGAGGAGGTTGTGAGCAGCGACTTCACGACGTGTCCACTCAGCTCGATCTATGACGCGAAGGCGAGCATTCAGCTCAACAGCCGGTTTTTCAAACTGGTGAGCTGGTATGACAACGAGTGGGGCTATAGCTGCCGCGTGGTCGATCTGATGAAGTTCATGGCCAAGGCGGACGGATTGGCATAACAACGCAGCGCGTAGCGCGTAGGTTGGGCATTGCCCAACATTTGGTGGCCTCGTTGAGCGGTCGCAAATGGCGGGCCGTGCCCGCCCTACGGAACTGCCGCAGGGTGGGTACCGCCCTTGGATCGCGTAGGTTGGGCATCGCCCAACAATCGCATGTTGTTCGAGCGTTCGACAAATGGTGGGCGGTGCCCACCCTACGGCGATCACGCCTTCACGATCACCGGCAGCGGCTCGAACCCGCGGCCTAGCACATCGTTCGTCCGCACCTTCATCCAATCCGTCAGCACGCTCGCATATACGCGACGAAAATCGCAACTGAATTGCAGATCGCCGCGATGCAGGTCATCGAGGCTCGGGTGCTTCATGTGTACGCCGGCGCGCACCTTGTTACCGAACAGGAACATCGGCGCGGCCTCGCCGTGATCGGTTCCGCCGCTGGCGTTTTCCTGCACGCGGCGGCCAAACTCCGAGAAGCTCATCACCATCACGCGATCGAGCAATTTCTGGTTCTGCAGTGTGTCTAGAAATTCTCGCATCGCCTCAGCAAATTGCGTCATCAGCGTGCGATGGCGGCCTTCCTGGCCGGTGTGCGTGTCGAAGCCGCCCATGCTGACGTAGTAGATCCGCGTCGGCATGTCGGCCGCGATCAGCCGCGCGACGAGCTGCAATTGCTGGCTGAGCTGATTGCCCCCGCCGGCGCGACGGGCGCGGCCGGTCGTCGTGCGACCCGCGGCCGATTTGATTTCCTCCGCGCCGAGCTGCGCCTTCAGCGCGGCCCGCTGCAAATACTGGGCGACCTTGCGGTCGTCATCGTCGATCGCGGCGCTGCCGTCGCCCAGGCCGTTGAGCTTGCGGAACGCGGCGTCGGCGGCCTTGTCGTTTTTGCCGCCACGCCAGGTGAGTGAGTCGGGGTTTTCGAATGCTAGTGGCATGAACCGATCGCCCTGCATCGCGAGCGGCTGCTCCTGCATCAGTGCGACGCCCATCACCGGGTCTGGGTCGCTGCCTTTGCAGCACGAATCGAAGTACTTGCCAATCCAGCCTTCCTGCGTCTTCTGTGTCGGGTCGGCGGTGTGCCAGATGTCCATGCTGGTGAAGTGGCTGCGATTGGGGTTGGGGTAGCCAACGCCCTGAATCACCGCCATGCGGCCCTCGTCGAAAAGATCTTTGAGACCGACCGCGGCGGGATGCAGGCCGACGCCGCCTTCGAGTTTGAGCACGTCCTTCTTGGGGATCGCGAGTCGCGGACGCGATTTGTAGTACGCGTCCATTTCGAAGGGCACGATCGTGTTGAGGCCGTCGTTGCCGCCGGCGAGTTGCACGACGACGAGGATCGGCTGATCCTTCACCGGCTTCGATGTCGGCTCGTCACCCGCCAGCGCCCGCGCGGTGTGGCCGAGAAAGATCGGCAACGTCGCCGCGGCGGACAGGATCGTCAGGCCGCCACTGAGGAATTCGCGGCGTGACGTAAAGAGCGGTTCGTTGGTCATTGCCGATCCCCTGAGACGTAGGGTGGGCAACGCCCACCATTTGATTATCGTTGCAACGCCGCGCGAAAATGGTGGGCGATGCCCACCCTACTCAGTACAACTGAAATTCCGGCGTACTCACCATCAGGCAAATCATCATCCGCACGCGTTCGGCGGCGTTTTTGGCTTTCGCGTCGAATTTCTTGCCGCTGTCAAGATACTCGACGAGCGCGGTGCGCTTCTCGGCGTCGAGCGGAGCCGCGAGCAGCGCCGTCGAATAGTAGTCCACCACCTGTTCGGCCGTCGTCAGGTTGTTCTCGCGCAGTGCGGGCGTCGGGTCATACGCTGGTTGGCGGCGATCGCCTTCCATGCGCGACTTGGCCTCCATACTCTCGCCTGATGCCATCATCGCCCGCATTTCTTCATCGTTCATGTCGTCCTTGGCCGCGGGACGACGATCCGCGCCGCCGCCTTGCACCAGTAGCGACACAATGTTGTAACGATTGAACAGCGTCGCCGTGTTGATCCACTTCGTCCCGCCGGTCCAGCCCTTCACATTCGGCGGCTGGAGCAGCGCCTGCCCCATTGAGGCCATCGCCCGCTCAGCGGCGCGCAGGTTTTCGATCGGCGTGTTGAACTTTCGCGCCGTGCTGACCAGCAGTTCCGCCGGACTCTTCACCAGCACGCCGCGACTGGTCGAGTGATAAAACGCCTGGCTCTTGAAGATCGTCTTCATCGTCGGGCGCATCTCGTATTTGTTCTTGCGCAGCTCGGACGCGATGGCGTCGATCAGTTCGCGCTCCGGCTCGGGCCGCAAATAGAACTTCGCGAGCTTCGTCGCGAGAAACTTTGCCGTCGCCGGTTGCTGCATGATGATGTCGACGATGTCGTCACCGTTGAATTTGCCGCGCTGCTTGAGGAATCGCTTCTCGCCGCCATCGTGTTGACGAGCGCGGAATACGTAGCCGTTTTCGTCAAAGCTCCAGCCGGTGAACGCCCGCGCGGCCTCTTTCACGTCGGTCTCGGAGTAGTTGCCGACGCCCATCGTGAAGAGTTCCATCAACTCGCGGGCGAAATTCTCGTTGGGCTTTTCCTTCACGTTGTTTCGCCCGTCGAGATAGCTGAGCATGGCGCGATCCTTGCTGATGCCCAGCACCAGATCACGGAAGTTGCCGACGCAGTTCTTGCGCAGAAAGTCGTTCTGCTCCTTCATGAACACCGGGCTCTTCACTTCTCGCGCACCGCTCGTGAAATGCCCGTGCCAGAGCAGCGTCATCTTCTCTTCGAACGGGCGCGGCGTGGCGATCATGCGCTCGATCCACCAGAGCCGCACTTCCTCCATCGACTCGCGGGCCTGTTTCTGGCGCTTGTCGTTCAGCTCGCGGCGTTCCTCGGGCGTCAGCTCGCGCATCTCGGTGCGGTCGCGGCCTTCGTACATTTCTTGCGGAATCGGCGGCGGAGCGTTCTGCCACGTCTGCTGCTCGAAATCGACCAGCGAAGTCACGGCCTCGTCGAGCGACATGGCGGACAGCTTTTGCACGTCGCCGGGCGTGCCGCTGAAGCCGGCACGCGCAAGAAGGTGCGCCGCGGCGGAAGCGTCCCAGGCGTCCTTGGGCAGGGGCTTGAGCGAGAAACGCCCCGGCTCGGGCTGAGCCGCCGCAAGCGATGCCAATAATGTCACGATCGCGGTGGCGAAAACAAAGCCGAGCGGCGATTTGCGGTGCATAACGACCTCCGCTGCATGCCCGACACTTCGCGAGCAAGCCTGCTGAGCCGAACGCGGCGAGCACGACGGTATTGCCGCGAGCCGCAGACCATTCTATCGGCAAAGGGGCGCGAATCCGAACGCGACGTGTGAATGCAGAATGAAGAATGCAGAAGGCAACCTTACCGCACGGCCCAACCGAACGTAGTGCCCCTACTCCGTTGTCCCGTTGCCCGGTTGTTCCTTTGTTCCCTTCTTCTGTTGTTCCCTTGTCCCCCGGTTGGACTCGCCGTATCCGTCCAAATACGATCCCGTTCATGCGAACCGTGGCTGTGATCTGTGCTTTTCTCGTCTGCACGCTGGCCCGCGCACAGCAGGTCGACAAGCCCGTCTCAACACCTGCGATTACCGAGGTCCAAACGCTGCCCGTGCGCAACGAGCCGCTTGCGGTCGAGCTGGATTCGTCCGTCATCGACACGCGCGGCGGCAGGTTGCTGGTCGCTTCCGACACCGAGCCAATCGGCTGGCTCGTGCCGCGCGCGAGCCCGAACGCGAACGACGGCGAGGCGACGCGGCTATTCGAATCGCTCGACGGACGGGTGCGCGCCGCGGCGCTCGAATACTCGCGGACCTGGCTCGTGCGACCCGCGATTTACGCGGGCGCGTGCGGCACCTGGCCGCGCGGCGTCGAGCTGTCGGCCGCGATCGTCACCATCGGCCCCGGCCAGAGCGGCGCGTGGATCGCCGCCGGCGCGGCACACGGAATTCAGAGCGGCGACAGCTTCTGGCTACGGCGATTCGGGCAGCCGCTGGCGCGATTCGACGTGCGATTCGCGGCGGATGAGCTTTCGTTTTGTCGCAGGACGCCGCTCGCGTCGGGTCTCGATCTTGTCGGCGAGCAAGCCGCGACACTCTGGCCCGCGCCCGCCGATCGGGCTGCCGGTTTGGTTCGATCGGCGGTTTCGCTTGTCGAGCCGGGCGAGGGCGATAGCTGGGTCTGGGTCGCACGACCGGTGCAACTCGACGGCCTGCCCGCCGAGCCGCGAATCGAGTTCTGGCGCAGCGGGCAATATGTCGGCTTCGGCATCGCCGAGCGGCGCGACAGCCGGTTTTGGTACGTGCGGCTGCTGCGGGCGGCGTGTACCGACACGCCAGTGGTCGGCGACGAGGCGATTGTGCGCACGGCGGCGATGGTTCGCGAGCGGAGTTTTCACACGCGCGTGTTTGCGTCGGCTGCCGAAGGGTTTTTGATCAGCGCGGGCGAAACCGATCAAATCGGCGTCGGCGACGAAGCGACGATTTTGCGAAGCGGCAGCGCCATTGGCACGACCAAAGTATGCAAGGTGCAAGGCGGATACGCGGTGGTGTTCGACCTGCCGCCGCGCGACGGCGGCGAGCGGATTCAACTGCTCGACGAAGTTTCGTTCGGACGGACGACGACCACGACGCGGCCCGTTGCGGTGGTCGAGCGCGTCGTCGATCGCGACCTGCTGAGCCTGCGACTGATCGACCCGTTCGCCCGTCCGCAGCGGCTCTACGCACTACGCAGCGGCGATCGCACGATCGGCACGGGCCTGATCATCATGGCATCAGAAGAACGCGCGGTCGGCATGGCGCTCGTGCAGAGCTTGAGCGATGTGGTGAGGCCGGGGGCGCAGCTTGTGGCCGAAGAGTAGGAAACGGGAAACGGGAAACGGGGAACGGGAAACGGGAAACGGCGAAGAGGTGAGGTAAGTCCTCCGTACTTCTTCCGTTTCCCGTTTCCCGATCACCGTTTCCTCACTTTACTTCGCGCGGCTTCACGAATCGCTTCGCATCCACCGGCTTGTTGATCTCAATCTTTTCGAACACCGCCGTCTGTTCCATGCCCATCATGCGCGTCGTGGTCTTATGCGCGATGAGCACGCCGCAGACCTTGCGATAGTCCGACGGATAGACCGGCACATCCACTTCGCCCATTTCCGTGCGGGCTTTGGTGTCCACCCGCACAAGCAGTCGCGACGGCTTGTCGTACCACATCACCATCGTCGCGCCATCCTTTGTGACAACACGCACCTTGTACGTCTCTTTGCCGTCGATCGTCTCTTCGCCGATCGTCTCGGCCTCCTTGGTCATTTCGCGCCAGCGCAGGTCGGCGTTGAATGTCGCCTCGCGCAGCGCGTAAGCAAGCTCGGCCCCTTCGAGCAGGCGCACCTTTTTGCCTTTGCCGTCGCCTTCGCCCAGCAGTTCGCCGATTTCGCCGAGATTGACGATTTCCCACGCGGCCTTCCCGTCGCAGCCGGTTTCTTTGGTGCCGAGTGCGCCCATTTCGACCCGTGTCGCGACCTTGCTCGGTGTCTGTGCCCACGTTTCAATCTTGCCCTTCACGCCCATCGCAGCCATGTCGAACGTGCCGATCGAATGCCGCGTGCGCACGCGTTGCCACGCCGCTTTGCCGCCGGTGGCTTCGATGTATCCGTCGAGCACGTCTGACGCCTTTGGTAGTTCCGGCGCAGGCTGCGTGGTCGGCGGATCGCCTTGCGCGAAGGCAACGGCCGCGAACGCGGCGACGATCAACAGTGTGGCGATTCGAGCGGGCATGCGAGTGCTCCAATGCGTACAACTTTGGTCGCAAAGGAGAATACCCGTGCGGCGGTGCGCGATTACGTCAAATGCGGCGCACGCGTTTTTCAAATCGGATAAGCGGCAGGCTCGCGTCACATTTTCGTCGATTATCCGTCCGGCGACGGGCGAAATAGCGCACTTGCGGCGCAATTTTCCCCGCCGCTGAAATGAAATAAATCATTGCAATCGCTGCCATTTACGGCGACATCGCCGCGGCTCGTCTGTATACTTTCCGGCGGCGCGGGCTGACGAGATCGATCATCGCGACCTCGGATGCTCCTGATTCGCGGCGTCGTGCGGCACTGTCGCGCGACCCCAAAAGTACTGAGTGCGGCCTTCGGTCGCACGCGGGTTGACGCGGGCTAGTGGGTTTTGTCTCTCGCCGCTGATTCCCGATTTGTTTGGCACCTGCTCGGCGATATTCGACCGAAGGGGGCGATTTTGATTCGATCGGCTTTGAAGTGGACCGGCGACTCATTCCTTGAGTGGTTCGATTCTTCGCGCATTACGTCCAACCCCAACGACCCTAAAGGCCTCAAGACCGACATCATGCGCTGGACGCCGTACCTGACGCTTCACGCCGGCTGTCTGGGCGTGATCTGGGTGGGCTTTAGCTGGACGGCGTTCTGGGTGGCCTTCGCTCTGTACTGGATCCGCATGTTTGCGGTCACCGGCATCTATCATCGCTACTTCTCGCACCGCACCTATCGCATGAACCGCTTCTGGCAGTTCGTCTTCGCGGTCTGGGGCAATAGCGCAACGCAGCGCGGCCCGATCTGGTGGGCGGCGCAGCATCGCCACCATCACGCCCATTCCGATGAACCCGAAGACGTGCATTCGCCCGAGCAGCACGGCTTCTACTGGGCGCACATCGGCTGGCTGACCTCGCGCACGAATCTGGTCCTCGATGAAAAGCTCGTGCCCGATCTGATGAAATTCCCGGAACTGGTGTTCCTCAATCGCTTTGACGTTTTCGTGCCGATCCTGCTCGCGATCGCCATGTACGGCCTGGGCGCGGGGCTCGAAGCCTGGGCGCCGTCGCTCGGCACCAACGGCTGGCAGATGGTCGTGTGGGGCTTCTTCATCTCGACCACCGTGCTGTTCCACTGCACCTGCTTCATCAACTCGCTGGCGCACGTCTTCGGGCGCAAGCGTTTCCAGACGAGCGATACCAGCCGCAACAGCTTCCTGCTCGCGCTGATCTGCATGGGCGAGGGCTGGCACAACAATCACCACCACTATCCGTCGTCTGCCCGCAACGGCTTTTACTGGTGGGAAGTCGACTTCACGTACTACATCCTCAAGATGTTCGCCGCGATCGGCGTCATCCGCGATCTGCGACCGGTGCCTGATCGCGTGCTCGAAGCGGGCATGGCGGGAGCATCGGTCGGTGTGCCGGCGGCCAAGAACCCGGCGTGAGTGACGAGCAACTCAAATAGCTGGCATTGATCGCGCGGGACGGGCAAGTTGCTCGTCCCGCTGCGTTTCCAGCGGGCTACACTTCTGTTTCGCAGCCTCAATCTTGAACTGGCATCGCAGCAGGGAACCGCGTGAAAATCGCCATCGTCGGATCGGGAATCGCCGGCCTCACTGCGGCCCACCTCTTGTATGCGCGGCACGAGCTGACGCTCTTCGAAGCCGGCGAGCACGTCGGCGGGCACACCAATACCGTCACGCTCGACGATGACGGCAAGCCGCTCGATATCGACACGGGCTTCATCGTCTTCAACCCGCACGCCTACCCGAACTTCTGTCGCCTGCTCGACAAGCTCGGCGTCGCGAGCCGCGAAAGTGACATGAGCTTCGCCGTCTCGTGCGAACGCAATGGGATTGAGTACGCCGGCAGCGGTTTGAACACACTCTTCGGCCAGCGGCGCAGCGTGCTGCGACCGAGCCACTATCGCATGATTTTTGACATTATGCGGTTCAATCGCGAGGCGCGCGCGATCGCCGCACAACTCAAATCCGAACCCGGAGCGCGAGCGACGGGGTATGCCGGGACAGTCGGTGAATGTGCTGAATCAGGCGAACGTACCGGCTCAGGCGGCCTACCCCACTCGCTCGCGCTCGGGGTTCGGATGGACACATCGCCCGCCGATCAGACGCTTCGCGAATTTCTCGCCCAGCGGCGATTCTCGCAAGTCTTCATCGATCGCTACGTCATCCCGATGGGGGCCGCCATCTGGTCCGCCGACCCGCGGAGTTTCGATCAGGTGCCGCTTCGGTTTTTTGTGCAGTTTCTCGACAACCACGGCATGCTCTCCGGCTTTGATCGGCCCATTTGGCGCACCATCTCGGGCGGCTCGAAGCAGTACGTGCTCAAGCTGATTCAGCCGTTCGCCGATCGCATCCGCCTGCGCACGCCGATTGCGTCGATTCGCCGTGACGCGACGGGCGTGGAACTGACGCCAAGCGGCGCACCGCCCGAGCGATTTGACCACGTCATCATCGCGGCCCACAGCGATCAGGCGTTGCGCATGCTGGCCGACGCGTCGCAAGCCGAGCGCGAGATACTGACCGCGATTCCGTTTCAGCGCAACGACACCGTACTGCACAGCGATGCGTCGCTGATGCCGCGCCGCCGCCGGGTTTGGTCGAGTTGGAACGTCCGTATTCCGCAGCGGGAATCCGGCATGTTGAATGCGTCGTATTACATGAATCTGCTGATGGGGCTGCGATCGCGGAATGAGTACTTCGTGACGCTCAACGAGACGGATCGCATCGCGCCGGCGTCCGTGCGGCGGCGGATCGAATACCATCATCCCGTATTCACGCTCGCAAGCGTCGCCGCTCAGCAGCGCTGGGCCGAAATCAGCGGCGTGAACCGCACGCATTTTTGCGGGGCGTACTGGCGATTTGGTTTCCACGAAGACGGCGTTTGGAGCGGGATACGCGCGGCGAGATCGATCGAACCAAGCGCTGAACTGTAGCACGGAGTTCAAAGTGCAAAATTCAAAGTTCAAAGTGGAAGAGCTTCACCCACGCGTACCGCTATTCGCGTGCGGACCGTGCCGTTGAGCACTTTGAACTTTCGCCGGAGCGATTTTCGCCGTCATGCACAGCGCGATCTACGAAGGTTGGGTCCGGCATCGGCGATATCGCCCGATGGATCACCGATTTCAGTATCGCCTGTTCATGATGTATCTCGATCTCGACGAGTTGCCGACCGTTTTCAATGGCCGCTGGCTCTGGTCGGTCGACGGCTTTGGCCTCGCCCGCCTTCGCCGCCACGATCATCTGAAGGGCGTCGCCGGCCCGTCCCTGCCGCTCGCCACCGCCACGCGCGATTTCGTCGAGAGTCGCACCGGACGACGACCAACCGGGCCCATTCGGCTGCTGACACATCTGGAGTATTTTGGCTATCGCTTCAACCCGGTCAGCTTCTATTACTGCTTCGATGCGTCCGACACATACGTCGAAACCGTCATCGCCGAGATCAACAACACGCCCTGGGGCGAGCAGCACTGCTATGTGCTGGGCGAAACAGAGAACGTCGGCTCGGCGCACGCCCGGCGCTTTCAGTTCGCCAAGGAATTTCACGTTTCGCCGTTCATGGGGATGGAGATCGAATATGACTGGCGCGTGCGCACGCCGGGCACGGCGATCGCCATTCACATGAACAACTTCGAGCGCGGATCGCGCACGTTCGATGCAACGATGCTTCTGAAACGCCGCGAAATCACGGGGGTTTCGCTGGCCGGGGTGCTGACGAAATTTCCGCTCATGACCGCCAGGGTGATGGGCGCGATCTACTATCAAGCGTTCAAATTGTGGTGGAAGCGGTGTCCGTACGTTCCGCATCCGCGGGCCAAACCGCTCGCTCGCACCTGACCACGATGGGGTTTGTGACTCACGACAGTGCTGGCGCATCGCGCGTCATGCCTTGGGAGCTTTGGCTTGACCGGCGACTCGATTGTTCCGCGCCACTCCGCGGAAGCCACTGTTCAAACGCTCGGCTGGATCGACGCGGCGGCCCGCCGGATCGTGCTGGCTGCCTTGTCTCGCGCTCGAATCGGGCGATTAGTATTTCGCGAGCAGGGCGGTTTGCACGCGTTCGGCGACGCGGATTATGTCGGCGAACTTGATGCGACCATTCACGTACGCGATGCCCGGCTGTGGCGATGCGTTGCCCTCGGCGGAACGCTTGGTGCTGGCGAGGCGTACATCAACGGCTGGTGGTCGGCGAGCGATCTGACCCGCGCGATCCGCTTCTTCATCGCCAATGCCGCGACATTGCAGGCGATGAGCTCCGGGCTGACGCGTCTGGTCCAGCCGCTGCATCGGGTGTTTCATTGGCGACGCGAGAACACGCGCGACGGCAGCCGCCGCAACATCGC
>JBJXFK010000253.1:0-15898 GCA_046155505.1 Phycisphaerae bacterium | reverse complement strand
CACTTTGAAAACGTCCCGCGCGTCCGCCGCATGTTGCAGACGCTGGTCGATGTCGGTCTCGATTACGTACAACTCGGCCAACCCGCGAACACGCTCTCCGGCGGCGAAGCGCAGCGCGTCAAACTCGCTGGCGAACTGGGCAAGCCGAACACAGGCCGCACGCTCTACATTCTCGATGAACCGACGACGGGCCTGCACATGGACGACGTGCGGAAACTGCTGACAGTGCTGCATCGCCTCGCCGATCTGGGCAATTCGGTGATAGTCGTCGAGCACAATCTCGATGTACTGAAAAATGCGGATTGGATCATCGACCTCGGCCCGGAAGCAGGCGAGGGAGGCGGGCGGGTCGTCGCTGCGGGTACCCCGGAATCGCTCGTGAATGAAGAATGCAGAATGCAGAATGCAGAGAAAACTCCGCCGGACTCGAAGGCCCCTTCTGCATTCTGCATTCATCATTCTGCATTCACATCGCACACGGCGACCGCCCTCGCCCCCGTTCTCGCCGCCGGCCCCTTCGCCGAACGCGAGTTCTACGACGCCTCGAAACACGCCGAGGAGGAAATCGCCACCGAACGCGCCGGCCTCGGCGGAGTGGGCAAGGAAATCAAGCAACCCTGGCAGGTCGATGGCCGCAAGTGGCATCTGTCGCAGCGCACCAGCCGCGAGGGCAAGCCGACGCGCTGGGAACCCGCAGCGCTGGAATTTGTCGACAAGCTCGTTCAGGAAGCCGGCGGCGGCAAGTTCGAGCCAACCAATTGGAACGATCGCGCCAGCGTCGAGATCAAGCCGGCGGGCAACGATAGCTGGTTCTTGCACGCTCTCACCGGCGGCGAGTGGCTGCTCGAACTCTACTTCCGCGCGCCACGAGGCACGTTCGACGCCGCCGCGCTCAACAAGTCGCTCGGTCTGAAAACGCTCGACCAGCGCGAGGACATCGAGTCCTACGGCACATGGGCCCGCGTCGACGTTCGACCGCGGCTGGACGATCTCGACGCAGTCGTCGTCTATCCGCACGACAAGAAAGAAATCGACACGCCGGCGTTTCGCAAATTCATCACGCAAGCGGTAAAGGCGTTTCTGAATTCGCTGCGATGAATGGGAAGTAGCGAGTAACGATGATCGAGTAGCGAGTTCAGACACGCAGCGACTGCGGCGCCGATCCGCTCGACGCTGTCCGCAGATCCCGGATCGTAAGGAACGCCGCTTCCCCGCTGTTCAACTCGATACTCGCTACTTTTCCTGATGCTATCGCCTCCGCCGTGCCAACAGCGCCCCGGCCAGCGCTACCATCGCCATCGTGCCCGGCTCGGGCACGTTTTCCATGCGAATGCTCACGCCGCCGATCGAGCCGACGTCGATCTCGACCAGATCGAACACACCCAACTGCCACGTGCCGAATTTTTCGATACCGATGAAGTCGCTGAAACCGTCGTCGTCGTTCGGCCCGTATGTTCCGGTCGGAATGAGCGTGCCGTTGGTGATGCTGCCGAACGCCGGCGCTCCCTCGCGAAAACAGTACAGCCCGCTTACGCCGTCGCTGTCGAGCACGAAGTCGCCGTCGATCAGCTCGACATCCGTAATTCCGTCCGGCCCGATAAGCCCAACCGTCAGATCGCTCACAAACGTGTGCTCGATGTCGATGCACACTTCCTCAATCGCCGTGACCGTTCCCGCGTCGGGAATCGGCAGCGGGATGAACGCGAAGCCCGGGACGACCGAATTTGGGTCGTTCGGGTCCAGCGGGGCCGCATCGGGTATCGGCACCCGCGGATCAAACGTCCAAGAATAGGCTTTCACATCGGCGCTCGCCGCTGCACAGAGAGTCGTCGCCGCGGCCCAAACACCAAGAATTCGCATCGAATTCTCCTTCAGAAAACACCGCACATTCGCGCACAACAACTGTGCGCCCGGAGGAGAAAGCACCGCGGCCCGCGCCCGCGGCTCAACAAATTTGGACAGTCCGCCTGAAATTGTGCGGGCCCGCCCAGTGAAGCAGCCGAGAGCGGCTGCTCCACCAGCAACACGTCGTGCGTCGCTCGCGAAAGGACCGCGGTCGGCCGCGGCGCGCCATAAGTGCGGGCGGACGCACGACCAAGAATGTCGCCCGCCCGCCCGTGAAAAACGCTTAGAGTCCGCCGTCATACATCTGCCCGGCGAACCACCTCAATCACATCGCGGCTTAGCCACGACGACGCAGCAGCATCGCCGCCGCGCCCAAACCGAGCAGACCGATCGAAGTCGGCTCGGGGACGTTGGTCATCTCGATGCTGACCGAACCGATCGAACCGACGTCCTGCCCGACCAGATCCAGAATCACGAGACTCCAGGTGCCGTTCTTCTCGACGCCGACCAAATCGCCAAAGCCCCGCGCGTCGTTGGGACCGTACGTACCCGTCGGAACCGTCGTGCCCGCCGGGTTGAAGCTGAATTCCGGCGCGCCCGTTTCGAAGCAATACAGACCAATGAGATCATCGCCCGAGCCGAACTCGCGTCCGTCGATCAGAATCGCGAACGACGATCCGTTCGGCGCGAACAGCGCCATCACGACGTCGCTGACAAACGTGTGCGTGATGTCGACGCAAACTTCGTCGATGCTCACAACCGCGCCACTGTCGGCGATCGGTAGGGGAATGACCGTTTCGCCGGGAATCGTCGTATTCGGATCAAGCGGATCAGACGTGGCATCGGCGATCGCCACGCGCGGGTCGAACGTCCAACTGTACGACTTTTGTTTGGCCATCGCGAGGGCCGTTGCGCCAAACGCCGCGATGAATGCAAACGTTTTCATGCGAACTCCTCCCCCAAGCGGTAGAGCACCCAATACTTGTGAATGCTGGCATGGTGGCGGTCTTCGAACGACTACGTGAACACGGCACGATGCCGCGAAACGCCTCGTCCAATGTCATGTGCAGGAAAGAACGTCAGAAAGGGTTGCCCTTCCTCACAGCCTGTACGACTTCATTAGAGACATCTATCCTCGCGAATTCAAGACAATTCTCACGATTCTCCCCCGAGCGACATGAAAAATGCCCTTGAAACCATCGCGTCCCAAAATACATGCCTGGTGCGCCGCGCGCCGAACGCCGAATCCTGAACCCCGAACCCCGAACCCTGAGCACTGAGCACTTCTCCGACGGCACTGCCCTCCACTTCCGCAAGCTCTTACCATCCCGCGTCATGGACACGCCCAACGACCATTCCATCGAAGCCGTCCCGCTCGGCTCAGATTGGCGGCTCGGCCGCTTCCCCGAGCTGATGCCGCGCCGCGTTCACAAAATTCTCCTCGTATCCAGCGCCTACGACTCCTACATCCTCGAAGAAGACGGCCTGCTCACCGAGATGATCTTCTCGGAATACACCGACCTCGGCCTCTCGCACGCGCCGAGCGTCACGCGCGTCGATTCCGGCGTCGAAGCCCTGCGACTGCTCGAAGCGACCAAGTACGACCTGGTCATCACCATGCTGCGCGTCGGCAACATGGATGTCTTCGAGTTCAAACGCAAAGTCCGCGCCCTCCGTCCCGAACTGCCCGTCATCGTCCTCGTCTCGCATGTCCCCGACCTCACCCGCCTTGGCGAGCGCCGCCACGAACTCGGCGCAGACGAAATCTTTGTCTGGCACGGCGACTCCAAGATCTTTCTCGCCATCATCAAAGCCGTCGAAGATCGCTGGAATGCCGAACACGACACGCGCGTCGGCGGCGTCGGCGTAATCATTCTCGTCGAGGACTCGGTCCGCTATCGCTCGTCGCTGCTGCCGATCATGTACGCCGAACTGGTCAAGCAGGCCCGCTCGGTGATGCAGGACGGCATCAACCGCATGCAGCGCCAGCTCCGCCTGCGCGCCCGGCCGCGCATTCTCGTCGCCGAGACTTTCAACGCCGCGATCGATCTCTACAACAAATATCGCGAGCATCTTTTCGGCGTCGTGTCGGATGTCAGCTACGAGCGCGACGGCAAATCCGATCCCTCCGCCGGCATCGAGCTGATCCGCAAGATCAAGGGCGAAAATCCTGACCTGCCCTGCCTGCTCGAATCGTCCGACCCGTCGAATCGCTGGCTGGCACAAGGTGTGAACGCCAGTTTCCTCTACAAGCGTTCGACCACGTTGCTGCAAGATGTCGGCGATTTCATGTATCGCAATTTCGGCTTCGGGCCGTTCATTTTTCGCCTGCCCGATCAGACCGAAGTGGCGCGGGCTACCGACCTGCCGACGATGGTCGCGGCCCTTGAAGCCGCACCCGCCGAGAGCGTCGAATATCACGCGCGGCGAAACCACTTCTCGATTTGGCTGCGGGCCCGTACCGAATTCGAGCTGGCACGCCGTCTGCGCCCGCTGAAGGTCTCGGAGTTTCGCGACGCGCATGAACTTCGCGACTTCCTGAAGGTCGAATTCTCCGAAGCGTGGCGGCTCAACCGCCGCGGCATCGTCGAGGACTTCTCGCGCACACGATTTGACGCGGGCACCAGCTTCGCCCGCATTGGCGGCGGATCGCTGGGCGGCAAGGCGCGCGGCATGGCGTTCTTCGACGCCGTCCTCGCCCGCCGCGACATGCACGAAATGTTCGGCGGCGTGCGCGTTTTCGTGCCGCGCTCGATCGTCATCGGCACCGACGTGTTCGATCGCTTCCTCGACGAAAATCAGTTGCGCAACAAGGCCCTTTACAGCGCCCCCGACGACTGGATTCGCACCGCGTTTCTCAACGCCGAGTTGCCCTACACCGTCACCGCCGATCTTGCGACTTATCTGCAAGCCGTGCGCTACCCGATCGCCATCCGCTCCAGCAGCCTGCTCGAAGACTCGCAGTATCACCCGTTCGCCGGCGTCTATGCGACGTACATGTTGCCCAACAACGATCACGACGACGGCGTGCGGCTTCGCCAACTCTGCGACGCGGTCAAGCTCGTCTTCGCATCGACCTATTACACCGCCGCTCGCAAATATCTCGAAAGCACGCCGCACCGCATCGAAGAGCAGCAGATGGCGGTGATCATTCAGCAGCTCGTCGGCAATCACCACGATCACTACTTTTATCCCAGCTTCGCCGGCGTCTTGCGATCCTACAATTTCTATCCATTCGGCCAGATGAAGCCCGAAGACGGTCTCGCCTGCGTCGCGCTCGGCCTCGGCAAGCAGGTCGTCGAAGGCGGCGAGGCGCTGCGTTTCTGCCCCGCGCACCCGCAGGTGCTCCCGCAGCTCGGCAACGGTCGCCAGTTCATCAACCAGTCGCAACGCGGCTTCTACGCCGTCGATCTCAGCACGACCGAAATCAACCTGCATCTCGAGCAGGACGCAACCGTCGTGCGCTTGACCCTCGAAGACGCGGAAAAACACGGCACGCTCGCGCCGGTCGGCTCGGTGTTCTCAGCCGAGGACAACGCGTTCTACGACGGCATTCACCGTCCCGGCGTGCGCGTCGTCACGTTCGCGCATGTGCTCAAGAGCAACATCTTCCCGCTGGCCAAAATCGCGCGGCAGGTGCTCGACCTCGGGCGGCAAGGCATGGGCGGGCCGGCCGAAATGGAATTCGCCGTCAATCTGCAGAGCAATCCCAAGGAATTCGCCATCCTGCAGATTCGTCCCTACGGAGCGGCGGGCGACTTTGAGCCGGTCGATCTCGGCGAAATTGAGCGCACACGCCTGCTCTGCCACAGCACGCACTCACTCGGCAACGGCATGTTCCGCGACATCGCCGACGTGGTCTACGTGAAGCCCGACACGTTTGATGCGGCCAAGACCAAGGAGATCGCCCGCGAAGTCGCGACGATGAACGAACAACTCAAGGCAGCCGACCGCCCGTATCTACTCATCGGCCCCGGCCGCTGGGGCTCGTCCGATCGCTGGCTCGGCATTCCGGTGAACTGGGGACAGATTTCGTCGGCGAAGGTGATCGTCGAAACGACGCTCGACAACTTCGTCGTCGACCCATCGCAGGGCAGCCACTTTTTCCACAACCTGACCACCGCCGGCGCGGCATACCTGACCATCAACCCGCGCCTGTCGCAGGGCTTCATCGACTGGGAGTGGCTCGCCGCCCAACCCGCCGCGAGCGAAACGGGCTTTGTGCGACACCTGCGCCTCGCGACGCCGTTGGAGGCGCGGATCGACGGCCGCTCGTCGAGTGCGGCAGTGCTCAAGAGCGCCCTAGTTGACACAATCGACCGCTGATCTGCGAGTGAGCGCGGCACCGCGCGATCGGCCCTCCCCGACAGTGCCACCCGGCCAACGCCTTACTATTTGTTCCACAACACGATTACATATGACCAAAAGCACCCCCCAAGACCAACAAACGACGCCCCCACGAACAAGTCTCCCCAAAATCCGGCCGGCGCGAGCGAGTTCGCGATTAGAATGAGTCCGCCAACCACCAAAACGGACGCGATAAATGACAAGCCGACGATCGTACGGTATTTCGTGAACACTCAACCGCTCCACCGACGGCTCGCCCGGAGCACCTCGCCCGCAAGATCCTTCGCAAGTGGTTTTCTCGCCACATTTCGGATAGGTGCCAAGAAGGCGGTGCGCATGCTTAGCCCGAAAACTGGCGATAGTCTACGAGGGCCTGCCAACCAAGAATTTGAACGGCGTCGCGTGCCAGCCGGTGCAAGTCCGCCCATTTCATGTCAAATTCGTCATCATTCCACGCCGAGCCATCCGAATAGATGGCATCGCGTACGAACGACACAGCTTCTTCCAGTTTCTCAATCACCGTCCACGTCGACCGATCGATCCACGCGATTCCGGACCGTTTCTCCGCGTCACGGGCCATCGCCATCCAGTCCCCGAAGTCATCAACCAGAATTCGTTCGGCAGAGATGAAACTCCGAATGTTCGCGTGCAACGCTGTCACCGGTGTCGCGAGCGCGCGAACAATGTTCTTTAGCTCCTCTAGACTCACCGCATTCGACTCGCTGCTCATGATCTTGTTTCCGACGCGGCAAGTGATCTTGCCGACATCCAATCCGATTGTGGCAACGTACCCAGTGCTCGGACACCATACTCAGACGCTGCGAGGTACCATGACTCCAGCATCGCAACAAATCCAGCCCGAAAAAGCCAAGCGGCGGACTCATGCCATCGCACAAGCCCGCCGCCTTCGCAATTTCGAAATAGCCAATCGCCTTACATCGCCCCGACTTCAAACCGCACAAAATCCGTAATCGTCACGCCCGCCGCCGACTTCCCGATGTACGCAGCAACACTCTGCTTGTCGTCCTTAACGAACGGCTGCTCGGGCAATACCGACTCGCCGAACCAGCGATCCAGCTTGCCCGCGACCATCTTTTCCGCGATCTGCGGCGGCTTGCCTTTGGCCTCTTCCATGAACGCCGCCCGCTCGCGCTCGACATCGGCGGCAGGCACCTGATCGCGGCGGCTATATGCGGGTTTGATCGATACGATGTGCATGCACACGTCGCGCATCACCTCGTCCGGACACGCGCCGCTCAACGACACGATCGCGCCGTTTTGCGAGTTGAAGTGGATATACGAGCCGCAGACGCCGGTCAGACGTGCGACGCGCTTGAGTTCCATCTTCTCGCGAATCTTGTTGAACACCTCGTTCAGGAATTCCTGAATCGTGCCCGAGCCGCCCGGCCGCGCCGCCGCCAGCACCGTCGCAGGCGTCGGGTTGTCCATTCCCGCAGCGACCTGCGCCGCCGCGTTGGCCAGGGCCACAAAGTCTTCCGTGCCCGCCACGGGCTCGGTCTCGCAACGCATCTCAACGATGCTCGCGACGCCGTTGCCGATGTGCACCGCGACCCGCCCCTTGGCCGCCTCGCGCCCGGCGAACTTGGCCATGCGACCGTGGCCGGCCTTGCGCAGCACTTCCTTGGCCGCCTCAATATCGCCGCCGGACTCTTCGAGCGCCTTCTTGCAGTCCATCATCGGCAGGCCGGTTTGCGTGCGAAGTTGCGACACCATTGCGGCGGTAACGGCCATAGATCAAATCCTCCGGTCGCGGCGGGTAGCGGCGAAATCGCCCTCTGGCCCGCCAATTTCAAAAGTCAGGCTTGTGTCGTTGTTGTGTTAGTGTCGCGCTGTCGCGGCGCGAATCAGGCGCTCGGAGCGGCTGCATCGCCGGCAGCTTCCGGAGCGACGGCGACCGCGCCCACCGGCTCGGCCTGCTCGCTACGCCGACCGCCGCCGCCGCCACGCCGACGACCGCCGCCATCACCGCCGCGCTCGCCTCGGTCACCGCGCTCGCCGCCACGGTCACCGCCACGATCACGGCTTTCCTCTTGGCGTTCGGTGCGGCCGCGCATGCCTTCTTCAACCGCGTCGGCCAGCTTGCTCATCACCAGATCGATGCAGCGCATCGCGTCGTCATTGCCGGGGATCGGGATGCTGGCGAAATCCGGGTCGCTGTCGGTATCGATCAGGCAAATCGTCGGAATGCCGACCGACTGCGCCTCGCGCACCGCGTTCACTTCGCGCTTCACGTCGATGACAACCATCGCGCCAGGCAGACGGCTCATCTTGCGAATGCCGCTGAGGTTCTTCTGGATCTTCTCCAACTCGCGCATGAGCATCGACTTCATCTTCTTGGAATAGCCGGTTTCCCAAGTCGGGCCTGCGACCAACTTCTCAAGCTCTTCCATGCGGTCGAGCCGCGAACGGATCGTGCGGAAATTGGTCAGCGTGCCGCCGAGCCAGCGCTCAATGACATAGTGCATGTTGCAGCGGTCGCCATGAGTCTTGACCGCGTCGCGTGCCTGCCGCTTGGTGCCGACAAAGATGATATCTTCGCCGCTCGCGACCAGCTTGCTGATGTACGCTTGAGCGCGCAGCAGGCCGCGCAGCGTCTCGCGGATGTCCACGATGTGGATGGCGTTCTTCTTGCCGTAGATATACGGCTTCATCTTCGGATTCCAACGACTGGCGTGATGGCCGAAGTGAATGCCCACGTCCAACATTTCGCGAACAATGGCAGACGCCAAGAGACACCTCCCGCAAGTGCGGTTCTCTGCGGAGACTATGGATCGAGACGACAATCGCCCAAAACACTTCGACGCTGCCGCCCGCGGACCCCGAGAGGTCGGGCAGCCATCGATACGTGAACCGTGGAGCGTACCGCAATCCGGCCCGTAGCGTCAAGCGCGCAGAATCAACGATTGCTCGCGAAACTCGCGACCAGCGGGGCATTCCACCGGCAGGGCAAACGCATTCTGGGAATTCAGGCAGCGTGCGCTGGGGGACCGGTCTCCGACCGGTCTCTCTTCAATTCCATTTCGAGCCAAAAGAAAGACCGACCAGAGGTCGGTCCCCCAGCGAGAGACCTTCGACTCGGCCTAGCATCCAGAGTGCGTTTGCGCTGGTACCGCCGGGACAATCTACCGTAACCCGCTGGATTACCGCTGCCGTTTTGCCTACACTGCTCGCTCCCGGCTGGAACAGCAGGCCACGAAGGCCCACTCGCCCGCCGAAATTGAGGATTGCGACTTATGTTGCTCGCCGCCGCTTGGTATCACGCCATTCTCGCGTTCCTGTTCGCGTTCATGGCCCTCATTCTGATGGTCGTCATTCTGCTCCAACGCGGTCGCGGCGTCGGCCTCGCCGGCGCGTTCGGCGGTGCCGGTGGTCAGGCGGCGTTCGGTGCCAAAACCGGCGACGTGCTTACCTGGGCTACGATCGTACTCGCGGCCATCTTTTTGTTGTATACAGTCGGCCTGAATTTCGCCTTCCGCCCGATGCCCGCGATCATTATTGAAGCACCGGCCGTGATCGCACCGACTCCTGCGGCCGCCCCTGCTCCCGCGACGGGCGGCCCCGCCGCACCTGCTCCCGCAACGGACGGCCCCACCGCACCGGTAACCGGCACGCCCGCGAGCGAGGCTGGCGAACCGGCAAAGCCGTAACCCGTCCACTGCTTGATCGAACAAATGCCGTTGCGTCGCGGCCTCCTCTGCATTTCCCGCGACGCAGCCACGCAATGCGAGCCTGAATGATCCTTTCGATGACCGGCTTTGGCGAAGCTTCGCTGGACGACCACGGCCACGCCTTCCACGTCGAGATTCGCAGCGTCAACAACCGCTATCTCAAAGTGACCACGCGCCTGCCCGAGTCGTTCGAATTCCTCGAAACCGAACTCGAATCGCTGATCCGCAAGCGCGTCACGCGCGGCAGCCTTACGGTCAAACTCTTCTATCGCGACCTGAGCGCCGAAGCGGCCCAGCAAATCAACGTCGCCGCGATCCAGAATTATCTGAAGCAGTTCGAGGCGATCATGCGCCCGAGCATGACGATAGACGTTGCCGCGCTCGCGTCGCTGCCCGGCGTCGTGCAACCGCCCGAGGTCAGCGATGAACAGCGCGAGCACGGCGCGGCGATCGCCCTGAAACTCACCGACCAGGCGATCGAAAACCTGATCGCCAGCCGCGCCGCCGAGGGCAGGGTGCTGTGCGAAGATTTGCGAAAGCACTGCGGCATCGTTCGTGAGAATTTGGCAGCGATCGAGGGCCGATCGGGCACGGTCGTCGGCGAGTTTCGCGATCGGCTGATGCAGCGCATTCGCGAGCTTATCGCGGGCAGCAACGTCACGCTGGCCGAGGAAGACCTGCTGAAAGAGGTTTCGATCTACGCCGAGCGGAGCGACATCAGCGAGGAAATCTCGCGCTTGCGCTCGCACCTGGATCAATTCGACGCGAATCTGGTGAGCAAGGAACCTGCGGGCCGACGGCTCGACTTCATCTCGCAGGAAATGCTGCGCGAGGCAAACACGATCGGCAGCAAAGCAGGCGATGCGTCGATCGCGCGGTGCACGATCGAGATCAAGGCGGCGATCGACCGGATCAAGGAACAGGTGCAGAACGCTGAGTAATATCGGACGTTTTGCACGCATTCGCAAATTCACACCGATACAGTTGACGGACTAAATTTAGTCGATAGACTAAATTTAGTCCAACGGCTAACGGGGTGTGAGTTCATGGCCGCCGCCCGATTCCAGAACCCGTTTCGCCCCGGTGCCGGCCATATGCCGCCCTACCTTGCCGGTCGCGAGGAAGAGACGCGCGAATTTCGTCGTCTTCTCGAACAGACGATCGTTTTTGAGAATCTCGTGCTCACCGGGTTGCGCGGCGTCGGCAAGACTGTGCTGCTTGATACGCTCAAGCCGCTCGCGATGGGATCGCGCTGGATGTGGGCCGCCGGGGACATGTCGGAATCCGCGAGCGTCAACGAGAGCAGTTTCGCCACGCGGCTCATCACTGATCTTTCGGTCGTCACATCGGGCGTGGTTTTCGAGGACGCGGCGCTTGATGCGATCGGCTTTCGGCCATCCGTCACGATCGAGCATCGGCTGAACTACGCGTTTTTGTCGGCGCTGTTCGAGCAATCGCCTGGGCTCGTGTCCGACAAGCTGAAAGCGGTACTCGAATTCGTCTGGTCGATCCTGAGACAGTGCGACGTGCGCGGCATCATCTTCGCGTATGACGAAGCGCAAAACATGTCGGACCACGCGGCAAAGGAACAGTACCCACTCTCGATCTTGCTCGACGTCTTCCAGTCGATCCAGCGCAAGGACATTCCGTTCATGCTGGTACTGTCAGGGTTGCCGACGCTTTTCCCAAAACTCGTCGAGACACGCACGTATTCCGAACGGATGTTTCGCGTCGTGTTTCTGCGAAAACTCGGTCGCGAAGCCAGCCGCGAAGCCATCACGCGGCCGATTCAGGATTCCAAGTGCCCGGTCAAACTGCGTCCGGAGATCATCGACCAGATCGTCGACAACTCGGGGGGATACCCCTACTTCATTCAGTTCATTTGTCGCGAGGTGTATGATTCGGCGATCCAGAAACTGAGCATGGGCGAGCTGCCGGGCGTGCCGATGGTCGAGATCATCCGGAAACTTGACGCGGATTTTTTTGCGGGACGTTGGGCCCGCGTGACCGACCGGCAACGCGAACTATTGTGGGTGATCGCGAGCATCGAAGGCGCGAGCGAGGAATTCAGCATTCAGGAAGTCGTCGAACGCTCGCGGGCCATGCTCAAATCGGCGTTCAGTCCGAGTCATGCGAACCAAATGATCGCGACGCTTGGCGAATCGGGACTCGTGTACCGCAACCGTCATGGCAAATACGCATTTGCCGTCCCGCTGTTCGGCCAGTTCGTGAAGCGCCAGATGAGCGAAGCAGGCTGATCGTCGTTCGAAGGAACGCCCGTGTTGATCGACACCCACTGCCACGTCACCTATCCCGAACTGTCGCCGCAGATCGACGCGATCGTCGAACGAGGCCGCGCGGCAGGCGTGACGCGCATGATCCAGGTCGCAACGACGCCCGCCGACGCGCGCGATGCGATCGAACTGATGAAACGCCACGAGCGTATCTACCTCGCGGCGGGCGTGCATCCGCACGAGGCGGCCAAGGTGACCGACGATGAGTTGGCCGATCTCGCAGCCCTGCATCGCGGGCAGTGGAATCTCGGCCCGCTCGCCTCGCGGCTCGTGGCCGTCGGCGAAACCGGTCTCGATTTCCACTACGACTTTGCTCCATCCGACGCACAGGAGCGCGTCTTTCGTTTTCAATTGGAGCTCGCCGTTGAGGTCGGTCGCCCGGTCATCATCCACGCCCGCAAGGCCGAGGAGCAGGTGTGCGACATCCTGCGCGACTATCCAAAACTTGAGGGACACGTGGTGTTTCACTGCTTCTCGCGCGGACCGGACGTGGCGAAACGCATCTTCGACATGGGCCTGTGGGTCTCGTTCACCGGCGTCGTGACCTACGACAAAACCGGCGAAACGCAGGCGTCGGCCAAGATGGCACCGGCCGATCGGTTCATGGTCGAGACCGATTCGCCGTTCCTTTCGCCCGTCCCCGTGCGTAAGATTCGCCCGTGCGAGCCGGCGTTCACGGCTCACACGGCGAGATGTGTCGCAGAACTGCGTGGCGAGACGTTTGAAACACTTGCCGAGCGGACGACGAGAAACGCGGAGCGGTTCTTCGGCCTGAATCGCGAGTGAAGAGGGAAGAGTTCAAAGTGCAAAGTCAAAATCAGCCGCTCGAACGAAACGCGACTGTACACCGGTCTTTCACTTTGAACTTTGCATTTTGAACTTTGCACGCGCAGCGTACCCCGCGCGCGCTCGGGGTTCGGATAAGCCTTCGGATCGGTTTGCTTGCTAAGGAGTCGGAATGGCGACGGCGTTAGTTACCGGCGGTGCGGGATTCATCGGCAGTCACATCGTGCGCGGCCTCTTGGCACGCGGCGACAGCGTCCGCGTGTTCGACAACTACAGCACCGGCAAGCATGACAATCTCGCCGAACTCGCCAAGCAGGTCGAACTCCTGGAAGGCGACATTCGCGACGCCGAGCGCATCAAGACCGCGGCCAAGGGCGTCGATGTCATCTACCACCTCGCCGCGATGGGCAGCGTGCCCAAGAGCGTCGACCAACCGATGGCCGCTAACGACAACAACGCCACCGGCACGCTCAATGTGCTGATCGCCGCCCGCGACAACGGCGTCGGCCGCGTCGTCTATTCGTCGAGCAGTTCAGCCTATGGCGACACGCCGACCCTGCCGAAGATCGAAACCATGATGCCGCGCCCGCTCAGCCCCTACGCGGTAAGCAAGCTGGCCGCCGAGCAATACTGCCTCGCCTTCTCGCACTGCTACGGCCTCGCCACCGTCTCGCTCCGCTATTTCAACGTCTTTGGCCCGCGCCAAGACCCCAGCAGCCAATACGCCGCAGCGATTCCCGCGCTCGTCTCGCGCATGCTCTCGGGCAAGCCGCCGATCATCTTCGGCGACGGCGAACAGACGCGCGATTTCTGCTATGTCGAAAACGTCGTCGAAGCCAATCTCCTCGGCGGCACGCGGCCCAACCTGCGCGGCGAAGTCTGCAACATCGCCTGCGGCGAGCGCGTCTCGCTGAACGAAATCATCAAATTGCTCAACGGCCACCTCGGCACAAACCTGCAGCCCGAGTATCAGGCCCCGCGCGCCGGCGACGTGAAGCACAGCCTCGCCGACCTCGGCGAAGCGGCCCGCGTGCTGGGCTATTCGCCAAAGGTGATGTTCGCCGACGGGTTGAAGCGATCGATTGAGTGGTACAAGGCGAATTTGTCGCGGTAGTGTTGCGTTCGCGGCGCGCGTTCCGGCATAAGTGCAACACGTCCCGTTTCACCACAGAATGCCGTCGCATGCTCGTCGGCTATTGGGGTGAGTCTTCGCGCAACGCACGTCGCCGCCGCGCATCCGGCGCGAGTTGCTCGAAAAACCGCTCACGCCGCGACTGCACGAACGCCGGTTCGTACACGCGTCGCGCCAATTCGATCAGCCCGCTGCGCAGTTCGCTTGGCGACATGCCTTGCGGCACAAAATTCACGTCGAACAGCGTACAACGATGCCACGCCTCCGCCTCCAGCAATCGCCCGTCGCGCTTCAGCCGCTCATACAACGGCGTTCCCGGAAACGGCGTGAGCACGGTGAGCTGCGCCTCGAACAGGTTCGTGCGGTCAATGAAGTCGTAAATCGCGTCAAACGTCGCGCTCGTATGCCCATCGAGGCCGAGGATGAAGCAGCCGTTGACCGTGATGCCGCGCGATTGAATCGTCCGCACCGCATCTTCGTATCGCGATTGCACGCGCAGCTTCCAGTTTCCGCGCAGCTCAATACCGTCCAGCCCGTCGGCACCCGGACTTTCGAGCCCGATCAAGACCTGACGACAGCCCGATTCGCGCATCAGGTCGAGCAACTCGGCATCCTCAGCAATCGAAATGTCCGCCTCGGTGAACCAGCCGATGCGTTCGTCACGCAGCGCCGCGAGCAGTCGCTTGTAGTGGCCGCGTTGCGAGAAACTGTTGTCGTCGGCGAACTCGACAAACGGCGACGGCATGATCTGCTTGATCCGGCGAATCTCAGCGATCACCTTCTCGACAGGCTTCACCGAATATCCCGGCGTCAGCAGGATCGAACTGGCACAAAACTCGCACTGATGCGGACATCCGCGACTGGTCTGCACCGTGAAGCGGTTGTAGCGCGGCGCGTCGAGCAACTCGAAACGCGGCATCGGCGCATCGGCCAGATCGAACCAGACACCGGCGGGCTGCTCATATCGCCGCCTGAGCCGACCGTTGCGCCAGTCATCAACGATCGTCGGCCAGAGCAACTCGCCTTCACCGATCGCGACCGTGGTCGCATGCCGTGCGGCTTCGCCCGGCATCTTGGTCACATGCAAGCCGCCCATCACCACCGGCGTGCCGCGCTCGCGATAGACATCCGCCACCCGATACGCGTCGCGAATTTGCGCGGTGAACGACGCGATCGCCACGAGGTCAAAATCACCGGGCAGCGCCGGTTCCTTGCGGATGTCCTCAATTTCCAGATATTGCACGTCAATTTCGGGCGGCGTCAGCCCGGCGAGCGTCAGCAACCCCAGACTCGGCAGACTCGCCACCACGCGGCTGCGCTCGACCACGCCGGGCAGCGTCAGCCCGAGGGCCATCAGCTCTTCATCCGCGGCGCGAATGCCGCTCATCGCGATCATGCCGATTTTCATGGCGTCATCAGTCCCTTGATCAGGATCGTCGCGCCCCAAACGAGAGCCGCCACCGGTATCGCGAACGCAAACTTGAAGAGCGGCTTCCACGCATTCAGCAGGCAGCAGAGCGGCATGCTGATGCCGCCGACGATCATCGCCCACGAGCCGATCGCCAGCTCTCCCGCTTCAAGCGTCGCGCGTGAAAGGCTGACGGCGTAGAGAATGTTCAAGATGCCGAGGCCGAAGAACGAAATATGCCCGAGTCGAACGAGGCGGCGGCGATAAGTGTCGTACCCGCCGAGGAAATCGCCCCGATGAAAAAACAGCCCAAGCAGCGCCCCGCTGCCAAAGCCGGCGACGATCCACACCCAGCCAAAGATCTCATTTCGCATGCACGGCCTCACCATCGCGCGGC
>JBJXFK010000242.1:0-21234 GCA_046155505.1 Phycisphaerae bacterium | reverse complement strand
GCCTCGCCGATGCTGGCAAAGACGCGATCAAATCGCAGCGTCGGTCCGCTCTCGCGAACGAGGATCTCGTAGAAGCGTTCGATGGCGGCGAGCGTTTGTGGGTCGAGCGTTGTCATGCGAGCCGGGGATTCTACGGCAGCCAGCGGCGTTTTGGTGCGCGTGACTTTGGCGAAGTGGCTTTGGGCGCGGCCGCGGAGTTTGGTATCGAACCGAGCCCGACGCGCGAGCTAGGATTTCCCGCACTCGCGCGAGAAGACCTAGCTTGCGCGTCGGGCTCCGTTTTGAGGCCTCGTACAAACGCCGTGCCCAAATAAGTGGCTTTGACGGCGAGCGATTCCGCGAGACCGACGATCAACTCGGCAAGTCTGGCTTTCGATGCCGCGACCGGGATCCGCCAGCCCTCGTCGCGGATGAGCGCTTCGATGATGGATCGATCTGCCGACAATGCCGTGGGACGATTCAGCACGATGGCATCGAGATTCTTGCGACGCAGCTTTTCCTCGGCATTCTCGCGCGCGTTCTGGTCCTCGAGCGCAAAGCCGATGACAACCTGTCCGGGGCGGCGCATGGCCGAAAGCGTCGAGAGGATGTCTTCGGTGGGTTCGAGACTCAGTGTCAGCGCTTCGCGCGACTTTTTGAGTTTGGTTTTGCTTGGCGACGCGGGGCGATAGTCGGCCACGGCGGCGGCTTTGATGAGAATGTCAGCCTTCGGCCATGCCTGTTTGCAAGCGGTCATCATCTCCGCAGCCGAGACAACCGGAACGGCGCGAACGCCCTGCGGCACATCGAGCGCAACCGGGCCATGCACCAGCGTGACCGCGTGCCCGCACGCTGCGGCCTCGGCGGCGAGAGCGAACCCCATCTTGCCGGAGGACTCATTCGACAGGTAGCGCACCGTGTCAATGTACTCGCGCGTCGGGCCGGCAGTGATGAGGAACTTCAGGCGCTTTTGTCGTGACATATGCACTCGATGTTCGAACGCTTTTCGTGACGCCTAGCGGCGAATGCAGAATGAAGAATGCAGAATGCAGAAAGTTGCTCGCCTCGCGGACGTCGCTGGCTTGGAGACGCGACGTTCTGCATTCTGCATTCTGCATTCTGCATTCTTCATTCTGCATTCTTCGGATGTCGCGGCGGATGCTTGAGTAACGACTCACGCATCATCGCGACAATTTCGTCGGGCTCGCTCATGCGGCCGTGGCCGACGGCGCGGCAGGCTTGCCAGCCGCTGCCGGGGCCGATGAAGGCGAACTTGTGCTGCCGCAGGAATTCGACGCTTCGCTGCACGGCCGGATGCTGCCACATACGCGTGTTCATGGCGGGAGCGAGCAGGACGGGGCAATCGCTACCGAGTAGGAGTGAGCTGACGAGATCGTCTGCGATGCCGCTGGCGAGTTTGCCGAGGACGTTTGCCGTGGCCGGTGCAACGAGTAGCAGGTCGGCTCGCTCACTGAGCTTGAGGTGGGCGATGTCGCCCCCCTCGGTCGCGGGCCACAGGCTGGTGTGTACCGCGCGGCCGGTGAGCGCCTGGAACGTGACCGCGCCGATGAACTTGCGTGCGGCGCGGGTCATGGCGACGTTTACGCCGCAGCCGGATTGGACGAGTTGCGACACGACTGCGGCGACTTTGTACGCGGCCACGCCGCCGCAAACGCAGACGAGCACCTCATATCCGGCGAGCGAGCCGGAGACGGATGCTGGCGGTGCGACTCGTTTGGGGTCAGCCATTGGGTTCGAGGCCGGCGACTAGTTCGACTTCGAGATATCGCCCAGGCCGGAGGCTTTGTAGTCGATGCCGATTTTGCCTTGGAGGATTTCGTCGACGACGACTTCCATATCGGTTTTGCCGGCGGGGTCGACGAGCGGGTGCGAACCTTGGAGCAGTTCGAGCCAGCGCTTCTGAATGAGCGCGGTCAGCCGAAAGCGGCCGCCGACTTTGTTGATAATTTCATCGCTCTTGAGCGGGTTGATCATGGAGTCGCCATCTCCTGGGTCAGGATCCGATGCACCTGCTGTATCGAGTCGTCAAGTATATCATTCGTGATGACATATGGATAGACCCCGCTGTTGCGAGCGAAGGCGATCTCGCCGTCGGCTTCGGCCAGGCGCTTCTTCTGTATCGCGTCAGATTCGGTCTTGCGGCCTTGCAGGCGCGCTTGCAGCGTCTCCATCGTGGGCGGCAGGATGAACACGCGGATGCTGTCGGGCATCTTGCGTGCGACCTGCTCGGCCCCCTGCACATCGATTTCGAGAATCAGCACGTCGCCGTTTGCAATCGCGTCGCGCACGGGGTTCAAGGGCGTGCCGTAGCCGTTACCGAGATACTCGGCGTGTTCGAGCAATTCGCCGGCGGCGACCATGCGGTCGTATTCAGCGCGGGTGATAAAGCGGTATGCCTCGCCATCGACTTCGTTGCCGCGGCGCGGACGGGTGGTGACGCTGACCGACCAGCGCGCGCGCGGCACGGTTTCGAGCAGGCCGTCGCAGATCGACGTCTTGCCTGCTCCCGATGGGCCGCTGATGACCAGCAATCGACCGCGACGCATTTCGCTCATCCTGCGGATTATGGTCAGAAAGTTCGCGGCTGTGTAGCGCGGCGGGACGAACCCGCTTCGCAATTTGCGCGGATCATTCCGCTGCGGGCGGATCGCACAGCGGCCAGCGGAGAACCAGGCGCGATGCCATCGGGGGATGGCTGATTTGCACGCGCCAGCCGCGGAACTCGGATGGGTTCCAGTTCATTTTGTTCATGACAAACTGGAACATCTCTGAGTAGCGCGGGACGAGCGGCGTGGCGACTACCGGCGGCTTGCCGGCGAGTTCGGTGATCGAATAGGGAACGGGCAGGCGGTTTTCGACGCGTTGTTCGGCCGGGCTTTCGCCGCCGCCGTGCGGGAAGCCGTAGATCGCGACTTCGGGTTCGTTCGGAAAATTCACACGCTGATGCACGATGAGGTCGAAGATAATGGTCTCGACGGGCATTGTGTTCGAGAGCGCGGTGGAGGCGAATTCGTTATTGGCATCGCGGTAGGCGGGCAGACCGCAAAGCGAATAGCCGGTGACGCAATCGAAGGCGGCGGTATTGCCAACGGGTCCTCCGGGTAGCACATATTCGACGCCTTCCGGTCCGTGGTTCGCGTCAAGCTTTGGCATATTCGGAGAGCAGAATTCGCGAAAAATCAGCGGCGGATCACCGTCGAGGCGACTACCGATCGCGCCGGGTACGTTGGCTAGTGCTGCGCCCTTATCATCGTGCATTTGCATGCGGTACAGACGCCAGCGTGCGGACGGTCGCAGTCGCCGAAAACCGAGCAATGCCGCGATCTGTGCGTAGTCGACGGTTGCCGGGCCATTGTTGCCGGGGGCGAAAAAGGCGGCCGAAACGCGGGCGCGGGCGTGTACTCCCCAGACCATACTGTTGCCGCGGTATGCAAGTTCTAGGCCGCTTTCGGGGCGGGTTTCGCGTTGGAAGAGGCCCATGCTTTCTAGGGTTAGTTCCAGATGCTCGCGATCGTCGGCGTGGGTTTCGATCACATCGGTGAGCTTTTGCATCGCCTCGGCGACGCGCTTGACTTTTAGTTCCGGGGCACCGGCGACTCGAAACGCTTTCAGTGCGAGTTCGATACCCTGTCCGCCGGGGAGGAAGTTGAGAGCGTTGAAGGGCGTCTTGGCGGTCATGACCCGCGAAAGCTTCCATGTGAGGTTGCGATTGATGCCGAGTTTTCGGGCTACGTCCTGCGGTGCCTCGGGATTGGCCTCGACCGAGCTGAAGAGCTCGATCAGTGTGCCGCGCACGTCTTGAAGCGCATCTCTAGTCTCTGAAACGAGTTGTGTCGTGTCGGCCGACATCGGTCCACCTTTCAACTATACAGCATAGCGAGTGCAGCGTCAGTTGTCACGCGCCCGGAGACAATCTCTCAAAATGTTTGCACAAACATTGACAGGGACAAATTATTGCGATATCTTCAACCCCACGTTGGCCAACTGTGTGTTGGCGGAGGCAACCGGTCGTATCCACAGAGGATGCATCAATGGGAATCACGAACACGTTCACCGGCATGCGTGCATGCCTAGCGACGACCATCATCGCAGTCGCGATGCCTGTCGCCGTCGCAGTCGCTCAACCGGAAATCATCTCGCTCGGCAGCGGAGTCCCGAATTCGGTGACGGCCGATCTCGCGGGCACGCGCTACATTGGCGGTAGCGGCTTCGGCACCGCCGGCGGGGCGCGTTGGACGCTCATCGGCAACGCACTGAGCGGCGCGAACATCGGTGGCGGCGGCGGCGGCCTGCTTTCGGCGGATGGCCAGTTTCAGACGCTCGTGATTCCGAATAGCAGCCCGCAGGTTTTCGGCAATGCCGCGACCGGCGTGGCGCCGCCGTTCAGCATGACGCCGACGCTGGTTCCGACAGCAATCCCGTTGACTGAGTTTCGCGGCGCGCGATGGTCGGCGACTGGCCCGACCGTGCTGGATATGGGTGGTCTGCCGATCGTTCCGAGCCTTATGGTCTACGGCTCGTCTTCGAGCGGCGGGTCGTCGGGGACGTTTCTCAACCCGCATGCGATGTCGCCGAACGGTCGATTCATCGTCGGGTTGGCGTACATTTCGACATATAACAACGCCGCTGGCGCGACGATATCGGCGAATTCGTTCCAGTGGCGTGCGTACATCTGGGACTCGCTGGGTAACGGCGGCCTCGGTCAGTTCACGATTATGCCGACGCCGTTCCGCACGTCGACCAACACCTGGCGTCGTCGCACCGGCAATGCGTATGCGGTGAGCAATGACGGTTTGGTCGTTCTTGGCGCGCAGGAGCACAACGTCGGCGCGGGTGCGGGTACGGACCCGGACGGCGGTCGGCCGGTGATTTGGCGCTGGAACGCCGGCACGAGCAGCTACGACATGTCCTATCTGCCGAACGGCACGTCTGACGCAGGCGGTACGCTGTTCTACACCTACTCGACGACCGTCGGCAGCATGCACATGAACTCGACCGGCACGATCGTGGTCGGTAATGCGGTCGAGGACTTGACTGGTAACGGATTCCTCGCCAAGTGGACATGGGACGCGGGCACGTCGACGTGGAGTGAGCCGGAATTCCTCGGTAATAATCTGTCGGTCGAGGCGAGCTGGCTGCCGGCGTCGGTGACGAGTTGCGGGCAGCCGCCGCGGCTGAGCGCGACGGGCATGACCGAAGACGGCAACACGGTGGTCGGCATTGCAACGTACAGCACCTGCGGCAGCTTTATGGCGGGCGGGTTCATCTGGACCAGCGCCGACAACGTGATGAGCGATTGGTACGACTATCTCGATAGCGAAAACGTCGACGGATTGTTCGCGAACTATGGTCCCATCGGCGATTTCGGCGACCCGAATCGCGGCCTTTGCAAGCTTGGCTTCCCGAGCGGCATCGCGCCGGACGGCAGCGCGATCGTCGGCTTCCAGGGTGGTAATCAGTTGATCCCCGGTGCGACGTCTTGGGTGGTCGTGACAGCCGGTGGCACGGGCTGCGTCGCGCCGTCGATTTCGCTCAATCCGACGGCGTCCGTGCTGGTTTCGGCTTGCACCTCAACGGTGATTCTCAACGCCCAAGCGCTCGGCACGCGGCCGGTGACTTATCAGTGGTACAAGGATAATGTGGCGCTGAGCGACGGAACGACGCCGAGCGGCGCGGACCTGACCGGCGCGACCAGCTTCCAGATGCGAATCAACCGTCCGGGCATTCTTGATTTCGGCACCTATCGCTGCGAGATCAACGGTCCGTGCGGCGCGGCGGCGGTCACCACCAATAGCGTGGTGTCGATCGATCCGGCCTTCCCGGCTGCGGCGAACGACACCTGCGCAGGGGCGATTGCGGTTAGCCAGGGCACGAACGTCCTCGCACCGGCCCAAAGTCCGTGCGCGGCGTATAACAACGATCCGGCGCTGAGCGCTTCGTGCGTGTCGAATACCAAGACCGATCGCTGGTTCAGCTTTACGCCGGGCGTGACGCAGGAATATCGCATCGAGACGTGCGGTGCGAACTATGACACGACGCTGTCGATCTACACCGGTTGCAACGGATTTGAGCTGGCGTGCAATGACAACTATGTCACCGGCCCGGTCACGGGTTGCACCAGCAGCCGCAGCCGTATCGGTCGCGTGGTTCTGGATGCGGGCACGCCGTATCTGATTCGCATCGCGGCTCCGCCGGCCGCTTTCCTGTCGGCGACGAGCACGATGAATCTGACGATCGCAACGGCTCCCGCGGCGGTGGCGAATGACGATTGCAGCACGGCCGCAGCGGCGGTGCTCGGCACGAACGCCTTCGACCTGACCGAATCCAGCCCGAGCAATGAAGTGTCGTTCTGCGACTCGACGCAAGGTCCGGGACGCGACGTGTGGTTCATGTACACGCCCGTTCTCAAGGGCAAGATGCGTGCGGCGACCTGCCCCGGCACGACGCTGAACACGGTGCTCGGTATCTACGAAGGTCAGTGCGGTTTCGAGGTCGCTTGCAACGACAATGCGGGCGTCTCGGGTTGCACGAATCAAAGCATCGTCGAGAACTTCGACATGAATGCCGGTCAGGTGTACAGCTTCCGCGTGGCGGGCAACAACCTGAGCGCGGTGGGTACGGGCACGCTGACGCTGCAATACGCCTGCGACACCGATCTGAATAATGATGGTCAGATCAATCTGGTCGATCTCTCGACGTTGCTGTCGAATTTCGGCGTGGCAAGCGGCGCGACGCGGGCGATGGGCGACATCGACCTGGATGGCGACGTCGATCTGGCGGATCTGTCGCAATTGCTCTCGGCGTTCGGCTTGGCGTGCCAGTAAACGGTAGCGAACTGCCTGACGTTTGACCGTAGACGCAGGTAGTCTCCTTTTCCACTGACGACCGCGGCATGAGCGAGGGCCATGCTGCGGTCGTTCCATTTATTGTGAAGCCTCGAGTGGTCGCGCGTACTCGCGGCTTCGTTTCGCGCGGGGCGAGATTCGTCTACGATAAATTGTCATGTTCAGGGTCATATTGATCTCGATCGTGGTCGTGGCGGCGATTGCGGCGCTTGTCCTGCAGCAGCGCTCGCCGGACGTGCCGAGCGTTTCGGGGATTGTCGAGGCGCAGGATATTCGCGTCGGCTCCCGCGTCGGCGGTCGATGCGCCGAGGTGCGCGTGCGCGAGGGCGACCGTGTGAAGCAGGGTGACGTGCTCGTGCGATTCGAGCCGTATGATCTGATGGAGCGGCTCGCCGAAGCGGAGATGTCGGCGAAGGCCGGTGCGGCGCGGCTGGACATGATGCGCGCCGGGAATCGTCCCGAGGAGGTCGCCGCGGCGCGTGCGGCCCGCGATCGAGCGCTCGCGATTTTGCAAAAGCTGGAGGCGGGCCCGCGGCCGCTTGAAGTGCAAATGTTGCGTGACCGAGTCGCGGCGGCGGTGGCGGAGCTTCCGAAAGCGCAGAACGATTTTGACCGCATCAGCGAACTCGTGAAACAAGGAATCGGCTCGCGCGATGAGTTGATTGAAAAGACGCGCGCACTGGACGTAGTGAAGGCTCGCAGCGACGCGGCTCGGCATGAATTGATGCTCGCCGAAGAGGGCACGCGGCAAGAGGACATCGGCGAGGCGCGGGCGAATCTAGCCAAGGCCGAGGCGGAGCTTGCCCTGTATGTTGCGGGATTTCGAATGGAGGAAATCGCGCGGGTGGAGGCCGAGACCAAATCGGCCGAGAGCCACATGGCGGCGATTCGCAAGCAAATTGACGAACTGCAAGTCATCGCGCCGTGCGACGGTGTTATCGAGGCAATTGATTTGCGGCCGGGTGATCTCGTCGCGCCGGGAGCGCCGGTTGCGACGCTCATCGACAACAGCGAGATGTGGATCCGTGCGTACGTGCCCGAGCGTTACACGGCGATCGTGCCGGGTGCGACGCTGCCGGTGCGATTGTCGGCTGCCCCGGATCGCACGTTGCGTGGCGAGGTCGTGTACGTGTCGCGCGAGGCTGAATTTTCGCCGGCGAATGTGCAAACGCCGGAAGAGCGATCGAAGCAGGTGTTTCGAATCAAAGTCGTGCTGCGTGACGCGGCTGAGCATGTGCGCGCCGGCATGACGGCGGACGTGCTGCTGACGCCGGGTCGTTGACAGGCCGCAGGAACATGATCGCGAGTGACGCCGACATCATCGAATCGCACGGCCTGACGCGCCGCTTCGGAGCGCTCGTTGCGGTCGATGATGTGACGTTTGGTGTGCGGCGTGGCGCGATCTTCGGGTTTCTCGGCCCCAACGGCAGCGGCAAGTCGACCGTGATTCGCATGCTTTGCGGTGTCTTGCGACCGACCGCCGGCAGTGGGCGCGTCTTGGGCTACGACGTTGCTCGCGATTCGGAACACATCAAGCGCAGCATCGGCTATATGTCGCAGAAGTTCAGCCTCTACGCCGACCTGACCGTGCGCGAGAATCTCGATTTCTACGGGCGAATCTATGGCCTTTCGGGCGAGCGGCTGCGCGATCGTCGCGATGCCGTGCTGACACTTACCGGGCTTGGCGATCGCCTGCCGCAAATGGCGGGCACATTGTCCGGCGGATGGAAGCAGCGGCTGGCGCTGGCGTGTGCGCTGATTCACGAGCCGCGGGCGATTTTTCTCGATGAGCCGACCGCGGGCATCGACCCGGTTGCGCGGCGCGACTTGTGGGATTTGCTTTTCGAGCTGGCGGGCAGCGGCGTGACGCTATTTGTGACGACGCACTATATGGACGAGGCCGAGCGGTGTACGCATGTAGGCTACATCTATCTGGCACGGCTGATCGTGTGCGGCAGCCCGGCGGAATTGAAACGCATGCCTGAGGTGACGCCGGCAGGCACGCGGCGGCTGGAGCTCACCTGCGGCGATCCGTCGCGCGTGCTGAAGGCGCTCAAGGCATCGCCGGCGGTGCGGGATGCGACGCTTTTTGGCGAAGCGATTCACCTGCTGGTCGAAGGTGATGCGGCTGACGCGACGATTCGTGCGATCGTCGGGGGCGCAGCGACCATTCGACCGGTCACGCCGTCGCTCGAAGATGTGTTCGTCACGCTCAGCCGGCGCGAAGCCGCCCGGCGGCAGGAGTAGACCGATGGCCGCGCATTCGCCGCACACGTCCGGCCCGCTCAGCGGCTTTGTCGCGATCCTGCTCAAGGAGTTTGTACACATTCGCCGCGAGCGGAGCACGATCATTTTCAGCCTCGTGATCCCCGTATTGCAGCTCACGATCTTCGGCTATGCGATCAACACCAAGATCGAGCATATTCCGACGGTCGTGCTCGACCTCGATCGGCGACAGGCGAGCCGTGAGCTGATCGATGCGTTTGCCAACTCACGAACTTTTCGGATCGGCGAGCGGGTCGAGTCGCAGGAGGCCGTCGATCGGGCGATCGCCGCAGGGCGGGCGAAAGTGGGCGTCATCATTCCGCCGGACTTTTCGGATCAGCTCTTGCGCGGCAAGCAGGCGACGTTTCAAGTGCTGATCGACGGCAGCGATTCGCAGTCGGCGATCACGGCGCTCAATACGACAAATCTGCTGGGGCTGCGTTATGCGATCCGAATTTCAAAGCCGTTCATCGATTCGATTCAGGTGGCGGCGGCGCGCGATCAGGTGGGTCAGTGGGCGATCCCGATCGAGGCGCGGCCGCGATTGCTGTTCAATCCCGAGCTGACGAGTTCGCATTTTTTCGTGCCCGCGCTGGTGGGAATCATCCTGCAAAACGTGACGATTCTGCTGACGGCGTTCACGATTGTGCGCGAGCGCGAGCTGGGCACACTGGAGCAGTTGTTCGTGACGCCGGTGGGCGGACTGGGGCTCCTGCTGGGCAAGCTGATTCCGTATGCGGTGCTCGGCTTCATCGAGACGCTGATCGTGCTCTTGTGCATGGTGTTCATTTTCGGCGTGCCCATTCGTGGGAGTTTGCTGCTGCTGCTGGCGCTGTGCATGCTGTTCATCGTGACCGCGCTCGGGCTGGGACTACTGGTCTCGACCGTTTCGCGCACGCAGCTTCAAGCGGTGCAGGTGGCGTTCGTGATCTTGTTGCCGTCGATTTTGCTCTCGGGGTTCATGTTTCCGCGCGACGGCATGCCGACGCTCATTTACTGGATCAGTTTTTGCATTCCCGCGACGTATTTTTTGGAGATGCTGCGTGGCGTGATTTTGCGTGGTGCGGAGCTACGCGATTTGATGCCGAGCGTGCTGGGGTTGTGCGCTTGTTGCAGCGTGATTCTGGTGGCGAGCGTGGCACGGTTCCGCAAGCAGCTTGATTGACGTGGATGTGTGGACGTGTCAAAACGGCTCGTTTTACAGCCTATCATGAGCAATATGAGTTATCGGAACCATGAAAATCCCCCATTGAGTGGGGGAATTTCATGGTGTACAATCCGGGCATGTTAGATCGCGCGCATGACATTTCGCGTATCAAAGTCGCCCTGCGCCGCAGCCGCGTTGTCGCATTGCTCGGCCCGCGACAATGCGGCAAGACGACGCTCGCGCGGCAGTTTGTTCCGGACAATTCACCGAACTATTTCGATCTGGAAGACCCGCAGAGCATCGCACGTCTTGCGCAGCCGGACCTCGCGCTGCGCATGTTACGTGGATTGGTGGTCATTGACGAAGTGCAGCGCCAGCCCGAACTGTTTCCGCTGCTTCGCGTGCTCGCCGACCGAAAGCCGCTGCCGGCGAGGTTTCTGATCCTCGGCAGTGCATCGCCCGAATTGCTGCGCCAGGCATCCGAATCGCTTGCGGGTCGTATCGAAGTGGTCGAGCTTCACGGGCTGCGATTGCTCGACGTCGGCGCGGACGCGCAAAGCAGGCATTGGGTGCGCGGCGGGTTTCCGCTTGCATTTCTCGCGCGATCGGAAAGCGATTCGGTGGTTTGGCGGCGGCAATTTCTAAAAACCTTCGTCGAACGCGATTTGCCGCAACTTGGTGTGGAGATTCCCTCGCCGATGATCAGCCGATTCTGGGCCATGCTCGCGCATTACCACGGTCAAGTGTGGAGCGGTGCCGAGCTGTCGCGGAGTCTCGGCGTCGGTGAATCGTCCGTCCGGCGCTATCTCGACGTGCTCTGCGGCGTGTTCATGGTGCGGCAGTTGAAGCCGTGGTTCGAAAACCTTGGGAAGCGGCAGGTGAAATCGCCGAAGATTTACATTGCTGACAGTGGCTTGCTGCACGCGTTGCTCGGAATTACGAGTATGCTGGAACTCGAGCGTCATCCGAAACTCGGTGCGTCTTGGGAAGGCTACGCCGTCGAAGAAGTGTTGAAGGCGTTGCAGCCCGACGAGGCGTATTTTTGGGGTACACACCAAGGTGCGGAGCTCGACTTGCTGCTGTTCAAGGATGGTCGGCGAATCGGGATCGAGTTCAAGCGTGCCGACGCGCCGCGGCTCACGCCGTCGATGCGGATCGCATGCGATGACCTCAAACTGCGCGAACTACTCGTGGTGTACCCGGGTGATCGCCGATATGCGCTCGCTCCGAAGATCGACGCCGTTCCGCTCGTCGAAATTCTCGCCATGACAAAGCGCGCCGCGCGCGGGGGCACGAGTCGAAAGTCTCGGCGATCGGCAGCGATTTGAATCTGATCACGCATCCGCGTAGCCTCTTGCCGACGAATAGATGGGGACTCTCCGATGAGCGACATTCTGAAAATCGACCGCCGCGAGGCGCGCGTCGAACTCACGCTGAACCGACCCGAGGCGCGCAACGCGCTCTCTCGCGCGCTGATTGCGGAGCTGACGGCGGCTATCCGCGACGCCGAACGCGACGAGACGGTGCGGTGCATCGTCGTTATCGGCACGCCTCCGGCGTTTTGCGCGGGGCTTGATTTGCGCGAGGTCGCCGGCACGACGCCCGAACAGGCGGAGCAGGATGCGACCAATCTGCTCGCGCTGTTCGAGACGATTGATAACTGCGTCAAGCCGGTGATTGCCGCGGTCGGTGGGCCGGCGGTCGCGGGCGGGGCGGGGTTGGTGAGCGTTTGCGACCTCGTCATCTGTGCGCAGTCGTCCGTGATCGGCTATCCCGAGGTGAAACGCGGCCTGATGCCCGCAATTGTCATGACCTACCTGCGGCGGCTCGTCGGCGAGCGCCAGGCCAAGTACCTGCTGCTCACGGGTGAAAATCTCTCGGCGGATCGCGCGTTGGAGTTTCGTTTGTGCAACGAAGTCGTCGCCGACGTGGACTTGTTGCCACGCGCTCGGCAAATGGCCGACACGCTGGCTGCGTATCCGCCGCGAGCGCTGACTAGCACCAAGACGCTGTGGAACAAAATTCGAGGCATGCCGCATGGTGACGCGGTGCGCGAGGCGCGCAACATGAATGCGGCGATGCGCACGAGCAGCGAGTCGCGCGGGGCGATTTCGCAGTTTCTCGGCAGCGGCGGCAGCGGCGGCGCGAGTATGAACAAGAGTTGAACGGAAGGGTGTGGGGGCATGAATACATCGGTTGCATCGCCGGGCGCGCGATTGCGGGCCTTGATAAGGGACCACACGGTCGTGCTGCCCGGTGCGTTCAACGCACTGAGCGCGCGGGCGATCGAGCGGGCCGGTTTTGAGGCGATTTATCTCTCCGGCGCGACGCTTGCCAATGGCCTGCTCGGCGTGCCCGATGTCGGCCTGACGACGCTCAGCGAGGCGACGCTGCACGCGACGCGCTGTGCGGCGGTGACGAGCATTCCGATCATCAGCGATGCCGACACCGGCTTTGGCGGTAGCGAAAACGCCGCGCGGACGATTCAGGAGTTCGAGCGGGCCGGCCTGGCGGGTATGCACCTCGAAGATCAGGAATTCCCGAAGCGCTGCGGGCACCTCTCGGGCAAGTCGCTCGTGCCGCAGAGCGAGTTCGAGGAGAAAATCGCAGCCACCGCCGCCGCTCGCCGCGATCCGAATTTTGTCATCATCGCCCGCACCGACGCGCGCGGCGTGACCAGCTATGACGACGCGGTCGCGCGGGCGCACGCGTTTGTGAAGGCCGGTGCCGACGCGATCTTCCCGGAGGCGCTCGAGGGCCGCGAGGAATTTGTGCGATTTGCGAAGGACGTTTCCGTGCCGCTGCTGGCCAACATGACGGAATTCGGCAAGACGCCGTACATCAGCGTCGAAGAGTTTTCGTCGATGGGCTACAAGCTGGTCATTTTTCCGGTGACGCTGATGCGCTGCGCGATGAAGGCGGTCGAACTGGCGCTCGGCGAGTTGAAGCAGCACGGTACGCAGAAGCACTTTCTCGATCGCATGCAGACGCGGCAGGAGTTGTACGATTTGCTGGGGTACAAGCCGTAGCGGCGTCTGGAGCGGTACGACGATTCGCGGGTCTTTGCGGAGCGGCCGCCCTCGGCTGCGTCTTTGGCTGAGAGTCGATCGAAGACTCACTGCGCTCGGGGCACTCGCTTGCGCGTCGCGTTCGAATCGGTTACTCACGCATGCCGACGCGAACGGGCGTCGGCATGGCACCTGACACACGCATGCTCCGGCTGAGCACAGCCAGCAAATGCCACCGGCGATGATTGGGAGACTAAGCTGCTCGTGGACATTACCTCATCCGGATCGCGATGGCGGAGCGGGATTTCGATCGCGACGCTGGTGATCGCCGTCACGCTGCTGGCGACTTGCTACTTGCTGCTGAGCCCGCCCGCGGGGGCGTCCTTTCCGGGGGCGATTCCGTGGGCCGACGGCTCGCTGCTCAAGGCCATCACCGATGCCCAATCACTCGGCGGGGCCGTGCCGAGCGCGCGCGGCACCGAGCTCAAAGACTTTGCCTTTCAGGTGCTCGCCAGCATTGGCCTGATCGCGCTGGCGCTGCGGGCCATCGCGGCCTTGGTGAGTCGTGATGAGCGGCCGATCGGTCGCGGGCCGTGGCTGATCGCGCAAGTGTTTCTCGTCGCGTGGGTCGGGCTGTCGGCGTTGAGCGTGTTCTGGGCGCGCGACTGGACGCTCGCTTATGGGCAGGCGGCCCTCTACGGCTTCGGCCTGGCGTGGGCGGTCACGCTGGCGTGGACGCTCGAAGGCCGCGACATTCCGCGATTGCTTTGGTCGTATGTCGTGATCGCGGCGGTTGGGGCGATTCTTTGCATCGTGTATTACCACGTTCGCAACCCGAATCACCGCCCCGGCTTTCCGATCGGCAACCCGAGCACGCTGGCGGCGTGCACGTTGCCCGCACTGATTCTCGTGATTACGTGGGCGGTCGGCGCGGGCATTACCGCGTGGCAGCAGCGCGATCGCACGCAGATCTTGCCGATCGCGGCGGCGTGCATTTGTCTCGTCCCGCTGCTTTGGTGTTTTCTGCTGACGGATTCGCGCGGGTCGCAGGTCGGGCTGCTGGCCGGTGCCGGCGGAATTGCCTTCATGCTGGCTCCGCGCAGTGTGCGTTGGTGGGCGGGCGCGTTGATGCCGCTCATATTGCTCGCGGGATGGTGGGTGCTGGCGTCGAACCAGGATTTGGCGATGGCCCGCGGAGCGACGATTCGGTTTCGCGTCTACGCGTGGCAATATGCGGCGATGTTGTGGTGGGATCAGGCGGTGATTGGCCACGGAGCCGGTTCATTCGCGACGCTCGCCAGCGGGTTGGCAACGCGCGATCGAGCTCTCGACCCGGCGGCGTTTCTCGGCGACTCGGTCGAGCACGCGCACAATGAGTTGTTCGAAGTACTCACCGAAATCGGACTTGTCGGCGGTCTGACTTTTGTCGGCGGCTACGTGGCGACCATGCTAGCGGCGGCTGCGATGCTGCGGGCGAACATGTCGCCACAGCGTAGATTTCTGATGCTCGGCATGGTTGCCGGGCTGATCGGGTTGATGGCGGACGCGATGTTCGGCGTGGGCTTGCGGCTGGCGGTGGTGCCGGCAGTGTTCTACACGCTTCTCGGTGTGCTGTGGGCGGCGTGTCGCACGCTGACGCGCGATCGCACCGACGAGCCCAGCCATCGGCTGCTGCGACCCGCGCGCATCGGCGTGGCGATCGCGGCGGCGGGCTGTGCGATCATCGGTGTGCGGCTGTCGTGGCAAAATTGGCAAGGGGCGCTGATCGAGCAGCAGGGCGCGGTTGCGCTCGCCAACGGGCAGGCGCCGCGCGCGGTCGAATTGGCGGTTGAGGCCGAGACGTTGCTGCTCGACCCGGTGCGAAAGCTGGTCGCGAATGAGCTGGCGATCCGATCGGCGACGCAACAGGCGATGCGTGCGGCCGAGGAGTGGCGCGCGACGGCGCAGGATGCGAGCGAACGACGCGCGGCACTTGCGATAACGACAATTGCACAAGCCGAGGCGGCGCTGACGGCCGCGGTCGAGTTCAATCGCCGCGCGCCGGGATTTGGGCGGCCTGCGATGTATGGTGCTCGCTGTGCCGAACTGCTGATCGAACTAAACGCGGGCGACCAGAAGAAGGCCGCCGAGTGGTGGCTCACCGCGGCGCAGGCGTGGCGCGAGTTGGTCAATCAGCGTCGATACGATCCCACCGCGTTGTTGGCGCTCACGCGGTACGCGTCGAGCACCGCTGATCTGCTGGGCTTCTTGCGCGACGCGTTACGCGATGGATTGCCGAGCACTGAATGGCGGCAGGCGATGCAGCGGGCCGCGGCTCAGCCCGATTTCGTCGAGGTACTGACGGCGATGTCGCAAACCGTCGCGCCGTATGGTGCCGAGACCGAGCCGGATACGTTGATCTTGTCGAGTACGCCAGAGATGCACCGGTTGGCGGCATTTGCGGCGGCGCTGCGTGGTGACTGGGCGAACGCGGAAGCCGCGGCGGCGCGGGCGGCGGCGCTGTACAAGCCGTTGCGGCTGCGATTTACGGAACTGGAATCGGTGGCGATCGCCGAGCAGACCGATTTCGGTTTGCGTGACAAGCCGGACGACGCGCGGCGGTGGATCGCGCTGCTGAACCGGGCGATCGAGGGGCTGCCGCGAATTCAGGCGCAGAAGTACGCGGAGATGGTGTCGCCGTATCGGTTACGGCTGGCGGTGGCGCAGCTTGTCGCGGGGGATGAGGCGGCGGCGCGTGCGGCGCTCGGATCGATGTTTGACGGCGATGCGCTCGAGGCACGGCTGGCCGACATGCGCGGCGAACTGGCGGTGATTTATGTCATGCATCCGCGCTCGGCGGCGCTGCCGATTGATGATTGGATAGCAAAGTCGCTCGCGGTGCGCAAGGACCAGCCGCGGGCGTGGCTGGCGGCGGCGATTCGCGCAAAGCAGACGGGCGGCGAAGCGGCGGCGGCGCAGGTGCTTGGCGACGCGGCTGCGGCGGGATTGCGTGAAGCTGATTTGGAGCCGATGCGGCGAGCGATCGATTTGGTTACGACGCGACCAGCGTCGCAGTAGTTATGCGTCGGGGCGCAGCGAGCGCGGGGCGCAGGGCGCGGGGCGCCGTCACTCTGTTTCCCGTTTCCCGTTTCCATAAATTAATGCTGCGGCCGCGACTGGCCATACTCGGTAACCGCCGGAATTCCGTGGAATTCGAGCGGGAATTCGTAGTCGCGGCGGAGCGGGTGGCCGACCCAGTCGTCGCAGCAAAGGATGCGTCGCAGGTCGGGGTGGCCGGTGAAGGTGACGCCGAGCAGGTCGAAGCATTCGCGTTCGTGCCAGTTGGCGGCGGGCCAAAGGTCGCTGACGGTCGGGATTTCGGCCCGGTCGCGCGGCACGCGGACTTGCAGCGCGATGTCGGCATGGCGTAGCCACGCGGCGTCGGGTTTGGTCGGCGGGCGGATCGCGCTCAGTTCATAGACGCAGGTGATGACGCCGTCCTCGATGTGGTCAATGCCGCTGATACAACGCAGCGTGTTGAACCCGAGCCGCGGGTCGTCGCGGAGTAGCGATGCGACGCGGCGCAGATTCTCGGCGGCGATGGTGATGCGTGGGTGCAGGCCGCTGACGGCGTGACTGATCACAACGTGCGGAAGTTCGCGTTCGAGGATGAGGCTGATTTCTTCGGGGGCCACGGAGGCGCTCCTCTCGACTGTTGCGATCGAGCATCGTCTTCGCTGGTTGCGGAGGATATCGGCACTTGGCGTGTCGCGTTGGTTTGCCATGGACGACAAATTCCGGCGGCAGACTCGATGCTGAGTGTTGCTATCATGCAGCGATGGCCGCGCCGAGCGATTCGACATTTCGATTGCTGGACGACGACGGGCGGTTAGCGGTTTCGCTCGACTTTGCGAAGTGCGGATACGACCTCCGTGGCCGGCGGATGGATGAGTGTTGCACCGAGTGCGGGGCCAAAGTCGGCTCGTCGACGCGACTCGCACATCTTCGCATCGGAGCTCCGGATGCCGCTCGGGCCGTGCGGTCGATCGCTCGTCGCCTTCAGATCGCTTCCGCGCTGATCGTGGCTTTACCCCTGAGCTCGTGCGTAGCGGGAGGTGCAGTTTTGATTTTCGGGTTCATCGCGCTCGTGGTTTCAACCGCGCTGCATATGTGGGTGCTCGAACAGTGTGCGAAGTTGCGGCGGCGTTCGTCGATCCTAGCCGCGTCGCTGTTCGCGCTTGTGACAATCTTGACGTTTGCGTCTGTCGGAATTGTATTTCGATCGGAGCCGGCTCCGCTAATGACCGTTTCGGTCGCGGCTCTGTGGATTCTGGTTTTTATGCTTGCGAACTACTTTTCGATCCGGCAATTCACGGCACTTGCGCGTGGGCTCGGCGCCGCCGGCGATCCGGGCGAGTTCAACTTTCGGATGCTCTGCGCCTTCGCCGGATGGCTGGCCATCATTGTGGGCGCTGCGATCGTTGGTGTGATGCACAGTGTCGCGTTTTCTTTCACGCCGAGTAGTGCGTTCGAGAGCGTTGGCTTGGCGGTAGCCGGACTGATCGCCATCTTTTTCTGGGCGTATTCGCTGACGCAATGGTTGATGATGATGTTCTTTCGGCGCGAGCTGCGCGCGCCGCCAAGCGCAAGGTGGTTAGGTGAGCGAGGCGCGAGTGGAGAGCGAGCTTGATATGATGCTCGGCGAGCGGCGGATTGACGAGCTGTCTGTAGCGGGTCGCGAGTAACGAGTGAGGATAGAGACTCTTCGGTCTCAGTTCGATACTCGCGACTCAAGGGTCGCTATTCCGTCGCGGCTTACACCGTCGTTTGCGCTCGAGGTTTGGATTGATGGACGGCACGCTCGCGGGCGAGGACGCCCGCAGAACGGCGGAACGGGCTGGACGCCCATAGCACGGGCTCGCTTGCGCTCGCGGTCACTCGCTGGCGCATCGCGTTCGGATCGCTGGCGCGGCGTTTCTCTACTCGCTACTCGCTACTCGATACTCGATACTCGCTACTCCGCCGCGGCTTACCTCGCTCGCGTGCGCTCAGTGTTCGGAGTGGATCCGCTCCACGCGCGGCGGATTCGCGGTTACGCTTCGCGACTCTCATGCAGCCCGAGCCCATTCCACAACCCGTTTGTCGCGTCGAGGCCGTGCGCGAGGTGCGGATTGAAATCGCGCCCGAGCGCGTGCATGAGATGCTGCGTTTCTACGAGACGGTGCTGGGGCTGACGCGCTGGCCCGAGCGGCTCGAGCCGCCGGGGTGTGTCGGCATTGGTTCGACGCGGGGCGGCATCGTTTTCGTCATGCGGCACGATCCCGAAGTCGACCCGAACCGGCGGCGGTTGACGGCGACGGTGGCGTCGCTGGAGCAGATGGGCAAGTATCTGGAACAGCAGGCGATCGCGTATGAGCGGTCGCGCGGGTTCTGGTATGCGGATAACTCGATCGCAGTGTTCGATCCGCTGGGTTACCGCATCGAGATTCGCGAATCGCACGTTCTCTGAGCGCGAGATGCACACGTTTTTCACGCCGATTGCGTTGACTTGCGCGGGCGAGTTCTCTACGATTGACCGCCATGAAGGCAATGCTCATGAGCTATGGTTGGCGCTGGTGGCGGAGCGAAAGCGACTCCGGTCGAGGTGTTCCAGCGCGCTGAGCGAATGACGACTCCGATTCAGCGATTGTGGAAACCCCGGCCAGATGGTCGGGGTTTTTTCGTTTTTTGGGCAACTTGAAGAAAGTGCTAACCACAGAGGCGCAGAGACACAGAAACACGGAGACACAGAGGCGCACAGAGAGACGGCCGATGTTGGATCGGCGCCGCGGGGTTGGCTGCACGCGTGGTGTCGCAGTTGCGTTGCCGGCGCGCGGGAATGGGAGTGGGCATGAGCTTTGAACATACAGCGCTCGTTACCGACGCGATTCGACGGGTTGTCGCGGGGCAGCACCTGGGTGAAGACGAGGCGGCGGCGGTCGCCGGGTGCATCGTGCGCGGTGAGGCGACGGCGGCGCAGATTGGGGCGCTGCTCGTCGCATTGCGGATAAAGGGCGAGACGGTTGACGAGATCAGCGGGTTTGTGCGGGCCGTTCGCGGGGCGGCGACGCCGGTGGTGATTCGCAGCGATGATGCGCTCGACACCTGTGGCACGGGCGGCGATGGGCTGGGGACGTTCAACATTTCGACCGTCGCGGCGTTCGTGGCGGCAGGGGCGGGATGCCACATTGCCAAACATGGCAATCGAGCCAGCAGCAGCAAGTGCGGCAGTGCCGATGTGCTGGAGGCGCTGGGCGTGAATGTGCAGATGACGCCCGAGCGGAGTGCGCGGTGCATTGACGAGATCGGCGTGGGTTTTCTGTTTGCTCCGCAGTATCACCCCGGTGCGCGGCACGCCGTTGGGCCGCGGCGCGAGATCGGCGTGCGGACGATTTTCAACACGCTGGGGCCGCTGGTGAACCCGGCCAATACGAAGCGGCAACTGATGGGCATTTATGATCCGCGGCTCACCGAGGTCGCGGCGCGGGTGTTGCAACGGAACGGGTCGACGCATGTGATGGTGGTTTGTGCCGAGGATGGGTTGGACGAGATTTCGATTGAGTCGCCGACGCGCGTGAGCGAATTGCGCGACGGCGCGACACGGTCGTTTTTGTTGACGCCGGAGGAGTGTGGTGTGAATCGTGGCGCAGTGCGCGAGCTGGCGGGCGGCGATGCGGCGTACAACGCGGGTGTATGTCGCGACGTGCTGGGAGGCGCGCGTGGCGCGGCGCGGGATGTGGTGGTATTGAATGCGGGGGCGGCGATTTGTGTTGCGGGCCGAGCGGCGACGGTGCGGGATGGGGTGAGAATGGCGGAAGAATCGATCGATTCGAGGCGCGCGATGGCGGCGTTGGAGAGATTGATCGAAGCGGGCAAGGAATCGTAGGATGGGCATCGCCCACCATTTGCATGCGAATTGAACGGGCGGCGAAGTGAAGAAAGCAGCCGAGGGCGGCTGCTCCACAACGCGGCGAGTGTTGGGCGGTGCCCAACCTACGGTTTGGCTTGGAATCAACGATGCGTGTGCTCGATCCAATCCTGGCTCGCAAACGCGACGAAGTCGCCGAGCGGAAGCGGCGCGTCTCGGAAGCGGAGCTGCGCGAACGCATCGCGTCGCTGCCGGCACCGCGCGATTTCGCGGCGGCGATCGGGCGCGGCGCTGCGCCGCGCGGCGGATCGCGGGTCGCGGCGATTTGCGAGATCAAGCGGCGCTCGCCGTCCGGCGGCGAGATTCGGCCGGGGCTCGATCCGGCGGCGATCGCGCGTGAGTATGAGTCGAGCGGGGCAGCGGCGCTCTCAGTATTGACGGATCGAGATTTTTTTGGAGGCACTGACGGCGATCTGCAATCGGCACGCGCGGCGGCGACGATGCCGGCGTTGCGGAAGGACTTCACGATTGATCCGTATCAAATTGTCGAGGCGCGAGCGCTCGGTGCGGATGCGGTGCTGCTGATCGTGCGGGCGCTACGCTCTCGGCAGCTCTCGGATTTTGTAGTGCTCGCCGAGTCGCTCGGGCTGGCGGCGCTGGTTGAAGCGCATACGGGAGACGAGGTTGACGCGGCGCTCGATGCGGGGGCGACGATCATCGGCGTGAACAACCGCGATCTCGACACGCTTGTCACGCGGCTCGATACATCGATCGAATTGCGGTCGAAAATACCGGCGGGTGTGATCGCCGTTGCGGAGAGCGGGATCAAGACGCCTGACGACGTGCGACGGCTGGCGGCGGTTGGTTATGACGCGATCCTGGTGGGAGAATCGCTGCTGCGGGCGGGCTCGATTGGCGGCGCGTTGCAAGAGTTGATGAAAATGTAGCGTGGGCATTGCCCCATAAGCGTTAACTTAAGGATGGCCAGTTTGCGGTCGGTGCGGTAGCCTTCGATGCATGAACGCCATGGAAGGCACAACCAGAGCGGACGAATGGAAACTCCTGAAACGCCATTTCCCGGTC
>JBJXFK010000237.1:0-12836 GCA_046155505.1 Phycisphaerae bacterium | reverse complement strand
CACGGTTTCGGCGACTTCGGTAAGATTCACATGGCCCTCCTTGGCCAAATGGCTCGTTTGAAACCCGAAGCTATTGAAACCGAGGATCGGGCCTTTGTCATTTACCCACAAACCTGACGCCGACCCTGCGTGCATAGGCATTGCTTTCAGTCATTCCGCGAATTACACTCTTTGCAACGATTGGGGATTGGTGTAACGGTAGCACGACTGGCTCTGGACCAGTTAGTCAAGGTTCAAATCCTTGATCCCCAGTTCCCACGCTTGCTCGCCACGCCGACCCGCCGTGGTGTCACGCTTTTCGCTTCGCCAACGTTCCTCCATCGGCTACAATGCGACGATCGTAGGGACGCTGCGGAACTCGTTATCGGCATTCATTGGAGCGGAAACAATGCTGCGTCGCACGCTTGGTCTCGTCGGCTCATCGCTCATCGCAACGGTCGCGCTTGCCGATCCGTCGGTCACAGTGTCCGTCGGCTCTTCGCAAGACGGGGCCGCGGTCGTCGCCGGCACGCCGATCGACTGGTCAATCAGCTTCACCGTATCGACCGGCGACAACGAAGGTCTCTCGCTGCTCAGCGTCGATTTTGCCCAGGCGCTCGCCAACCCGGCCCTATTCGACATTCCATCGGGCACCGGCATTCCGGCAGGCATGACCAATTTCGCGCGCCCGCTGGGCGTTTCCAACCCCGGCGTCGGCGGCTATCGCGGGACGCAGATCGGCACCGCCGGCCAGCGCAATCTCGTTCAGATCGGCGGCGGTCAGAACACATTCGGCACGGCGCTGAACCCCGGTGCGGGCGTCGCCGAAAGTGCCAACGTCATCGCCGGCGTCGGCCAAAGTGGCCCGCAACTGCTCGCGACGGGCACGTTCAACGCCCCCGGTCCGTGCGGCACATACACGTTCAGCATTTCCAACGCCCTCGCGACGGTACTGACCGATCGCAACGATGCACCGGCGGTCTCAACCGTGTTGCGCATCACGCCGACGATCAGTGACGCATCGTTCTCGTTGCTCGTCACACTGGCCGGCGATCTCGACGGTGATCGCGACGTCGATCTCAGCGACCTCTCGCGTCTGCTGGCCAACTTCGGCGTCTCGGGCGGCGCGACCCGCGCGCAGGGCGATATCAACGGTGACGGAGATGTCGATCTATCTGATCTCTCCGGCCTGCTGGCTCAGTTTGGCGCGAACTGCTAACGTCCAGCAGTTCACGCGGTCGTCTGCTATGGGCTTCCAGCCCGTTCTGATGTTCCGCGGGCGTCCTCGCCCGCGCTCGTGCCTCGAACGCCGCAATCTGCACGCCAGGCAGCGTGCCCAATCGAAGAAAGCAGCCGAGGGCGGCAGCTCCACAACGCGGCGCACGCGCCGTCGTGTCTCAGTTCGTCATCGCTCGCGGATTCCGCGACTGCCACATCTCCGCGAACAGCGCCGCCAGTAGCAACGCCGCGATCGGCAACTTTGGATCGATCATCTGCGGTATCGTCGCCTGTTCGCGCTTCTCGCCGATCGACTCCGTCGTTTCAAAACTCACGGCGTCCACCCCAAGCAACTGTCGTACCCGCTCCGGCTCGATCGCGACAAGCTCGGCCTCTTCGATCGGCCAGTTCACCGCATACGCCGCCGTCGCGACATCCGCGCTCGCCGCACGCACGCCATAGACGCCCGGCAAATCGCTCGGCAATCGCGGCTCCGCTTTGCCATCCACCATTCGCACCGAGACTTGCCGCGAATCGGCCGGCACCATGCGCGAGATAGATATTGACGTGCGATCAGCCGCCACCATCGGCAGCGCTTCAATCTGCGTTCCCGCGATAAACGCCGCCGATCGCTGCGACTCGTCGCCGCTGCGCATCAAGCCGTGCAGCCACTCCAAAAGACCCGCCGCGCGGAGCCCCAATTCGCTCCACGCCGGATCCGCCGACGTCGCAATCAACACCACGCGTCCGCGCCCCATCCGTCGGCTCACAATCGCCGGCTCGTCGTCGGCGAAGTACGCATCGATGCTAACGCCCTCGCGCATTTCACCCAGCCGCACGCGTCGCCGGATCGTACAACGCGACAGCTCTTTCAATCCCGCGATCGCATCCGCGTCCGCGTCCGCCCCCGCCGCAATGCTCGTCACCGCGTCGAGCAGTTCCACGCGCGGGACGCGCGTCGACAGCAGCGTCCGCAAGCCCGGCCAATCGACATCCGCCGAATCACTCGTACACGCCAGCACGAGCGTGCTTCCCGCTTCGATCGATTTGCGAATCAGCTCGGCCTGCGCATCTGTGATCGCCACGCCCGATGGTGCGATGATCAGCGACGGTGTCGCCTCTGTCGCACTCGGCAGCTCCCGATCCGCGGAGACACGCCGCAGCGCCACCGCCTGCGCCGCGGGATCGAGCGTGTCCGGCGCGAGCAAGTTTCGCAAGATCGTGACCGCCAGCGTCTCACGCTGTGCCGCGTCGGCATCTTCAATCAGCCACGCGATCGGCCTGGCCCGCACCTCAATCACCGCAAAGTGCGTCTGATCGTGCGGCAACCGATCCATCGGCTCAAGCTCGATCGACAGCGCATGCCGCCCGATAGGCTGCGGTGGAATCAGTACGTCAACGTCGACCGCAGCGTCCGCGTCGAGCGCGATCGGACTCACCCGCGCCACTTCGCGCCCGTTCATCCGCGCCACCAAGCTCGCCTGTGCCGATACGCCCGTCGCCTGCACGGTCGCGGCCAGCGGAATCGGCGTCGCATCTCGACCGCCGAGCGGATCGATGGAAACGCCGCGAATCGCGAGATTGGTTCGCAAAGCAGTCGGCGGCGTGATGATGCGCACGCTCGTCCCCGACACGCCGTCGAGCGCGCGGGCCGGCATGTCGCTCCACGCATGAGCCGCGCCATCCGTGAAAATCACCAATTCGCGTGTCGGCTGCCGCGCCGTCTGCAACTGTCGCGCCGCCTGTTGAATCGCAGCCGCCAGCCCGCGCGCGTGCGGCGGCCCGCTGCCGAGCGACTCGATGACGGGCAGGAGCGACGTCCGATCGGCGGTCGGCTCAAGCGTCGCGGCCCCCGGCCCGTTGCGAATGAGCGCGAACGAAACCGCGTGCGGATCGCTCGCCCAACTCTGGACCGTTCGCCGCGCGGCGTCGCGCAGCAGATCGCTCACCACGGTCGTCTCGTCCAACCGGTACGACGTGCTCCACGAATCGTCCAGCACGACCGCAATCGCCCGCGGCCCGCGCTCGACGGTCGTCTGGGGCTGCTCGCAGGTCGGTGCGGCCAGCAGCGTAGCCGCCAGCGCGAGCAGCGCCATCCGCACCGCGAGCAGGCGGTAGTCCTGCAGCCGTCGTGCGCGCTGCCCGGTCGCCAGCGCGTGCCGAAACAGCGCCATCGCCGGAAAAACGATGCGTTTGGGTCGCGGTCGCAGCAGGAAGTGCAGCAAAAACGGCACGACGCATACGGCGATGCCGAGCAAAAGCGCGGGCTGGGCAAAGCTGAAGGCGATCACACTCAAGACGCCAGACCCGCTTTCCGACTGATCTCGTTGCGGCCGAGTTGCCGCGCGGCGAAAACAGTCTGTACATTCGATCCGTCGATCTATACTCTACCGACTGCGTTCGGGTCCGGTAACAGTTCGCAAAGCACCACGCACCATGAAAAAATCGATTGAGCCGCTGGAAACGATGGATGGCAGCGATTATCCGCTTTGCCGCCAGATCTCGGTCTTTCTCGAAAATCGGCTGGGGCAGTTGCTTCGCCTGACGCGATTGTTCGAGGATGTCGATGTACACATCCTCGCGCTGTCGGTTGAGGCATCCGTCGATTGCTCGATCGTGCGGCTGATTGTCGATGACCCCGACCTCGCCCGCGAGCAACTGATCGAATCGGGTTTCGCCATCTCCGAAACCGAACTGCTGGTGATCGAATTGCCCGAGGGCAAGCGCGGCATTATGACCGTTTGTGCGGCGCTCATCGCCGGCGAAATCAACATCAACTACACGTATGCATTGCTCAGCAGCGCCGATGAACCGGCGCGGATCGCGATGCAGGTCGACAACCCGCCGGCGGCGGCTTCGCTGCTCACGGCGCGAAAGTTCCGCATCCTCGACCAAAACGACCTCAAGCGACCGTAGGGTGGGCATCGCCCACCATTTCCGTGGTATTCGAGGAAGCATGGAATGTTGGGCGATGCCCACCCTACGCGGCGACGGAACCACTCATCGTGCATACGCCGCTCTCGCCGCCACAGCCTGCCGAATGGAAACTCAGCGACGGCTACGTCGCCCGCGGTCGCGTCTGGACCCCGCCGCGTGCGCATGGCACGATTATCTATCTGCACGGCATCCAATCGCACGGCGGCTGGTACGAATGGTCGGCATCGCTCCTCGCCGACTGCGGCTGGCGCGTCATCCTGCCCGACCGTCGCGGCAGCGGCCTGAACGAGCAAGCCCGCAGCGACGCGCCGAACATCGATCGCTGGCTCCTCGACATCGACGAGATCGCAGCGCTAACTGTGGACGCCGCCGCCCCCGCGCGGCTCATCGGCCTAAGCTGGGGCGGCAAGGTCGCGACCGCCCTCGCACTCCGCGATCCGAACCCCTGGCGACAACTCCTCCTCATCACGCCCGGCATCTTCCCCGCCGTCGACGTCGGCTTCTGGCAGCGCATGCGAATCGGTCGCGCATTGCTCACTCGCTCGACCACGCTTTTCGAAATTCCACTGGCCGATCCCGCGCTGTTCACCGACAACCCGCTCGGTCAACAATTCATCGCGCGCGATCCGCTCAAACTAACCCACGCGACCGCGCGGTTTCTATTCCACTCGTCGCGCCTCGATCAGCGCCTGCGCCGCGTTGCCAGAGGCGCGGTGCGAGTGCCGACGACACTGCTGCTCGCAGGAAAGGAGCAGATCATCTGCAATGATCCCACCGAGCGTTGGCTGCGCCGCATTGCCGCCGCCACGCCGCGCGTCGTCCGCTTCGACAACGACGCGCACACGCTCGAATTCTCTGCTGATCTGCGTGCCTACGAGCGGTTTTTGCGCGATTGGGCCAAGGTCTAACCACAAATTTGCCCCACCGCGACCGTTGCGCGGCGATAAGCAAATGTAAATGCAACTTTTGCTTGGCTAACGGGTAAGCGACACGTAGAATTCGTCTGGCCCTTGGGTCGGCCAGCCGATTTTGCCGGCGCGGCGAATCGGGGCTCCGATGCGCAGCGTGCGGATTCGATAATGCATGCGGCTTTTCGACGTACCGTGTGTGGTACGCCCCTGCGCCGCGATCAGGTTGTTTGCATGCCAAAGTCCTCAAATTCGTTCGGTCGGCGCGCGATGCTGCTCGCCGCCATGATCGTCCCGCTCGTCTGTGCCGAAGGTGACAGCGATGGACAGTTGCTCGTCGCCGCTCCCGCGCCCGCTATCAAGGCCAAATCGCCGATCGTCGCCGCCAGCGGCGTGAAAAAGCTCAATCACGAAGAGCTGATCGAGCTCGCCCGCACCAACCCGATCGAGCTCGCCCAGATGGGGCGACAGTTTCATGACGACCAGATCCGCGACTATTCGTGCGTATTCGTCAAGCAGGAGCGCATCGACAACAAGCTGCGCCCGGTCGAAGAGATCGAAGTTCTGTTTCGCACGAAGCCGCACAGCGTCTTCATGAAGTGGCTGAAAAACGAGGACCAAGTCAAACGCTGCCTGTTCATCGACACGCCCGATCGCGTTGATTCCAAGGGCCAGAAGATTGCCAAGGTTGAACCGGCGGGCGTACTCATTCGCTTGATCATTTCCGAAATCGAGATGCCGATCCACGGCGATCGCGCCCGCGCTGCGAGCCGCCGCACGATCGACGAGTTCGGCTTCCGCTCCACGCTCGATCTGCTTGATCGATACAACACGATCGGTGCGCAAAAAGGCGTGCTCGACTATCACTACGCCGGCAAAGGCGTGGTTGACGGGCGGCCCACGTTCATCTTCGAACGCATGCTGCCCTACACCGGTCCTAAGAGCGAATACCCCGACGCCAAGATGATCATCCATCTCGACCAGGAATGGCTGCTGCCCACCAGCGTGCAGTCGTTTGCCGACAAGGAAGGCAAGCAACTTCTTGGCAGCTACCAGTACAAAAGTGTCCGCATCAATCCCGGCCTGACTGACCAGCACTTCAAGTTCTGATCCGCACGCTGAAGCGATGATGATCGATCGACTGTGCGAACGGTCACAACGATCGCGGGTACCGCCGTTGCGCGCTGCCGCGCATTGGGACGCATAACGGCAAGGCGGCTTGCCGTCATCCCGCAGCACTTCAGATTGCGCATCTCGCGCGACTACCGACCACTTATGCTGGCGCGTGGAGCGGCTCATGTTTCGCCGGCGATGCGACGGTCGCATCGCGCGTGGAGCGTGCGGACGCGCGCAGGGGAAGGTGGGCTCGAATGCGAACTTTTGTCACTCTGGGTGCCGTGGTTTTGGGCGCATCCGTTGCAAAAGCGGTAGACATCTGGTCGGTCGACGGATTGGGGCTGTTCAAGTTTGACTCAGCATCGCCCCAGAACTTGACGCGCTATGGTGCGGCGGGCGTCGGCCTCATGCCGGGGCTTGATTTCGCGTCGGACGGCACGCTCTATGGCTTCAGCTTCGGCGGGTTGTACGCGTTCAATCTGCAAACCGGCGCGGCGACTCAGATCGGTCCGGGCAATCTCGACGACGAACAGGTGCTCGACATGTCGTGGGATCCCACGCGCAACCAGATGTTCGTCATCAGCGCGTCTTCGTCTGACGAACCGCATCGACTGCGCACGGTCAATCTGAGCACGGGCAACACCAGTGTCGTTGGCACGCTGAACATTCCGGTGCCCGCGCTCGCGTTTGGCTTTGCGGTCAACGCAGCCGGAACGCGTTACCTGCATGACGCCGAGCAGGGCGGAATGATGCGGCTGAACAATTCCTTGCAAGGGACGTTTCTCGGCCCCGAGGGCAATTCGATCGGCAATCTGGCGGGCATGACGATCAACTGGGCCGGCGACGGAACGTGGTATCACGCCGGGTTGAACTTCGATTCGGGACGGCAGGAGATTTACCGAATCAACGAGCTGAACGGTGCCGGCACGTTTATCGGCAACATAGGCGGCCCCGACTACGAGTTCAATTTCGGCGACATCGCGATCAATCCGATTCCCGAGCCGACGAGCATCGCGCTGCTCGCACTCGGCGTGTTGGTGCTGCGCCGTCGTTGATCTGGTGACCTATTCGCTGCCTGCTCCACGCGCGGCGGATCGCGCGTGGAGCGTTCACCTTTGATCCCGCAAGTAGCGATACCAGGAGTCGGCACATGAAACTCGCGTCGCGCTGTACCGTTTCGCTGTTGGTATTGCTGTTGATCCCGGGTTACGCGCACGCGGGCATTCAGCCGCTCGCCGCCGACGACCTCAACCCACTCCTTGCCGCGGGCAAGATCGCCGACGCCGAAAAGGCGATGCAGAAACGCATCGACACCAACGGGAAAGACCATCCCGCCCGCCTCGGCCTCGCGTTTACACAACTGCTCGGCGGCGTAGAACACGTCACGCAGTCGCTCTATCACTTCGGTTTCCGCTCGCGCATCGGCATTCCGTTCATCATGGATTTCCGCCTGCCGATTGGTGACAATCCCGCCGCGCAGGAAGTCACGTACGAGCAGTTGCGCGGCGTGTTGCAGCGCGCGATCGACGACTTGAAGCGCGTCGACGAGACGCTGGCCAAGCTCGACGATCGCGACGTGAAGCTGCCGCTCAACTTCGGCCTGATCAAACTCGACGTGAACGGCGACGGTCGCGCCGCCGATGACGAGGCCTTCTGGAAGGTTTACGCGGGGATCTCGGGCACCGAACTGGTCGAGCCGCAGGTCGCCGAAAAGTTTGTCATCACCTTCGACGCCGCCGACGTCGAATGGCTGCGCGGCTACTGTCGGCTCATGTCGGCGCTGGCCGAAATCGTGCTAGCTCACGATGCGCAGGACTTTTTCGATCGCACGGGCCACCTCTGGTTCGCGCGACCCAAGACGCCGCACACGTTTCTGCTCGCGCGCGTCGACTGGACCAGCGAGTACGCCGGCATCATGGACTGGATCGCGGCGATTCGCGGCTTCAGCTTCAACGTCCGCGAGCCGGAGCGGATGAAGCGCGCTCTCGAACACATACAAGCGATGACGCGCCACAGCCGCGCCATGTGGAAGGCCGCGCTTGCCGAGAGTGACGACGAAAACGAGTGGATACCGAACCCAAAGCAAACCGGCGTCATTCCTGGTGTGCGTGTCACCGACGAAATGGTCGAAAGTTGGAAGGTGCTGCTCGACGAACTCGATCTGATTCTCGACGGCAAGAAGCTGATCCCATTTTGGCGAAATGCCGACGGGCAGGGCGTGAACTTGAAACGCGTATTCACCGAGCCCAGGCCGTTCGATCTGGTCTACTGGGTGCAGGACACCGGTGCGACGCCGTTCCTGGACAAAGGCGAGTCGACCAGCGAGGCCGTCTGGGAACGCATGCAGCGCGTTTTCGGCGGCGAATTCATCGGGTTTGCGCTCTGGTTCAACTGAGCCGCGACTGACCGCCGATATTGCCGATAGCCGCCCGATTCGCGGGCGGACTCGGGAGTATGCGGCATGATGATTCGCGCACTTTCCACGGCCCGCGGCTCGGCGATGCCGATCGCGGTCGTCTCGATTGGCCTCTTCGGTCTGCTCGCTGTGCAGCCGGTCTGTGATCCGGGCAATTTGCTCGACAACGGCACCAGCGGCGGCACGATTATTCAGAATCAGACCGGGCGCGATCTCACGGCTGATGAGATCGCGCAGATTGAGGAAAACGCAAGCAACGCGGGCGTCGTCGTGGTGCTTGTTAACCCGTCAGCAGACGAAGGCCCGGCGGGGCCCCAGGGTCCGCCGGGGCCACAAGGTCCCCCGGCTCCCGTGTATGACGAGAAAGACGCGTTTTCGGTGGGCCTGCACTCGCTCGTGGGCGAGGTTCGCATGTGGATTGGGCCCGCTGATCGCATTCCCAATGGCTGGATTCTCTGCGACGGACGACCGCTGAAGCAGGCCGATTTTCCGCGGCTGCACGGCCTGCTCGCGACTCGGTTCAACACCGCGTCCACGCTCGCGGACGAGTTCAACGTGCCCGACCTTCGCACCCGCGGCCCGCGCGGTGCAGACAGCGAAGACTCGAACGGCCGACCGACCACGTTCGTCGGTGGCAATCCGATGTTCGTCGGCGGAAAGATGCACCACACGCTGACCGTCAATCAGATGCCGTCCCACGTACACGACATTACGCACAGCCACACGATTGCGGCCGGGACCAGCTCGGTCGGCTCAGCATCGGTAACTTCGGGATCGCTGGCGTTCCCGCAGACCTTTTCTGTCTCGACGCACGTCGGCGACTCCGGCTCGACCGGCATGAACGAGCCGTTCGAACTGCTCGATCCATTTTTCAGCGTGCACTACATCATGTTCACGGGCCACTTCATCGGCGTGCCGCCGCCGCCACAGTGAATGAGGGCTGAGGCGCACCGGGCGCGGAGACCGCAGAGAAACGACCGGCGCCAGCGAGAGCGATCTTCCTCAATTTCTCGATGCCCTCCGTGTCCTCGGCGGCCGACGACGAGTCCGAAAACTCTTCAGTACGGTCGAGGCTCGGTTTGCGGCGCGCCGCGCTCGTGGTCACTTGCTTGCGTACGCGACGAGCTCTGATCGCCGGCGCTCGGCGTCGCGCACGGGGGCCCGATCGCTGCGTTGCGCGTCGCAACATATTGATCGCCGATAGCCGTCAAGCGATGACGTGTTACGATTGCGCGCCATGTCGATTGAGCGCGTCATGCCGACGCTGCACGTCTACGACGATCCGCCGCTTGACGGGCCGACCAATATGGCCCGCGACGAGGTGCTGCTGCGCTCGCCGGAGATCGCGGCTTCGCTACGGCTCTACGGCTGGTCGCCGGCGACGATTAGCCTCGGCTATTTTCAGCGCCATGAAGACGTTGACCGCCTGCCCGCACACCTGAAGTCGCTCGCAGTCGTGCGTCGCCAAACCGGTGGCGGCGCGATCCTGCATGATGACGAGATTACATATTGCCTGATCCTCGATGAATCGCAGCCGCTCGGGCGCAGCTCGCCGGTCGCGCTCTATCGACTACTGCATGAGTGCTGGCGCGAGGCTCTCGCGGCAATCGGCTATGAAACGGATCTCGCGCCGGCGGATTGGCCGCTGCCCACGCCGCGAACCGGCGCGTTCTTCTGCTTCGAGAAACCAGGCAACACCGACCTGCTGCTCGACGGTGCCAAACTGCTGGGCAGCGCGCAGCGCCGCACGGCGGGCCGCATCTTGCAGCATGGTTCGCTTCTGCTCGCGCAACGCTATGCGGGCCATCCCGGTGCGAGCCTGGGTGGGATCGCGCACGATGCGCAAACGAAACTGCGGAGCGATTTCGTGGCCCGCGTTGCAAATATTCTGGGCCTCGATGCGAACTCTTTGAATTGGTCACCCACGCAGCTCGACGCGATCGAGCCGCTGCGCGCGAAATACGCATCCGACGATTGGACGCGCATGCGCTGAATTGTGCCTGTTTTGCGTGAACTCGATCGCTCAGTGCAATACGCCGCGCGGGATCGCGTTCAGTCTGACAGCCGCCGCCGATCGCCGCGGCGACACGCGAATCGCCAAACGCGTTATCAATCCGGAGGTTTACATGCGACGATTCATCGCACTGCCGCTCGCCGCTTCAGCCGCCGTGTTCGCGTCCGTAGCGTTTGCCCAGTCCCAGTGCCAGCCGAACTTCGAACCCGTGACGCAATTACTGACAGCAAGCCTCGACACTTTCAATCTGAACGGCGCCGGTCTGCAAGTCCGCCAGCACGGCGTCGTGCTCTATGAACAGGCCTTCGGCAACTACACCGTGAACACAACCGTGCCGATCGCGTCGGCTTCCAAGTGGCTTTCGGGCGCGGTCGTCATGTCGCTGGTGGACGATGGCATCATCTCACTCGACGACACGACCGGGCAATGGCTCGGCTGGACTGGGCAGAAGGGAGCGATCACGATTCGGCAGCTCTTCTCGCACACCTCCGGAATCGAGCCAAACACGGCTCCGTGCGTACTCGATGGAGACGCGCAGTTGCAATCGTGTGCAGCGCAGATCGGCCAACTGCCTCTCAGCGCCGACCCAGGCAGCGAGGTGAACTACGGCGGGAACTCGATGCAGGTCGCGGCCGCTATTTGCGAAGTCGCGAGCGGGGCGCCGTTTGCGCAGCTGTACGCGCAGCGCATTCGCAACCCGATCGGCATGACCGTCCTGACGGCATACACAAGCCAGACCAATCCGCACGTGGCAGGCGGCATGATCTCAAACCTGCGTGACTATGGCAGGTTCCTCCAAACACTGCTGAACGACGGCACATTCAACGGTCAGCAGGTCTTCTCACCCGTCGCCGTTGAAGCCATGCTGGCTGACCAGACCAGCGGTGCGTCGGTCGGGGAAATTCCACCAAGCGTACCGCTGCCATTCCAAGGATACGGCATCGGCAACTGGGTTTTTGAAAAGGACCAAAACGGCGTTTCGCTGGTGAATTCCAGCCCAGGTGCGTTTGGATTCACGCCGGGTATCGATCGGTCGCGCGACGTTGCAATGGTGTTTCTCGTATTGTCGAACAACCAGACGATTCAGCCCCTGATGGATGAACTTCGATTGCGGATCAACGCGGCGATCGACGCACCGCGTCCAGAGGGTGATGTAAACGGCGATCGACGCGTCGGGCTGCAAGACCTTGCGACGCTGCTGAGCAACTACGGCTCACCGCGCGACGCGTCGCTTGCACAGGGCGACATCGACGGCGACGGCGACATCGATCTAAGCGACTTGTCGCGAATGCTGGCGAATTTCGGAACAGTGTGTCCGAATTAGCGACGGAGCAATGCCGGTCGTCAGCGTGGCTACTCGCAGCCCGCGCCGACGATTGGCAGTGCGGTCACGCCCGGCTTTACGACGGTCGCCGCGTCTTTGCGTTGCGGCACCGATGCGGCTCGCGGCGGCGAAACGACGCTTGTGACGCGGCCATACAGCGTGAGCGCGGTCGCACCTTCGATGTAGACGTCGACGATCGCACCCACATAACTCTGCGGCGCGTCAAACACCGCAATCAGATCGCCCGGCGTGCGTCCGACGAGCTGCCCGGTGGCCTCGCGCGAAACTTCGGACCCGCGATCCTGCTCTGATTCCTGCGACCAATCGCCGGCAGCCATCGTGGCGATCTTCGCCGCGCTCGGCTTGCCGTGCAGCTTGCTGAATCCCTCGACCAGCACACGCACCGACTGGCCGATGAACGTGCGCCGATGGCGCTGGCTGATTTCCGACTGCACCGCCAGCAATTCCTGATTCCGCGCCTGCTTCACCTCGGTCGGCACGTCGTCTTGCTGATTGCGATCGGCGGTCGTGCCTGGCCGCGGCGAGTACTTGAAAATGTAGAGGCTCTTGTAATCCACGCGGCGCACTAGATCGACGCTCGCCGCGAACTCCGCGTCGGTCTCGCCGCAGAAACCGACGATGAAGTCGCCCGCCAGCGAAATGTGCGGCACATACTTGCGGGCTGTATCCATCAGCCGCAGATAGGTGTCCGCCGTGTAGCCGCGCCGCATGCGCTTCAGCACGGCGTCCGAACCGCTCTGCGCCGGAATGTGCAGATAGGGCATGACCTTCGGATAGTCGCGCATGACGCGAAAAATGTCCTCGTCCCAATCGGCCGGGTAGCTGGTGACGAATCGAATGCGGTCGATACCGTCGACTTCGTGTACCCGCTCCAACAATTTCGCGAACGGCACCGGCTGTCCG
>JBJXFK010000231.1:0-31760 GCA_046155505.1 Phycisphaerae bacterium | reverse complement strand
GAGCTGACCATGCCGTGATGGTCCTGCGTCGTCACCAACTTGTACTTGCGACCGGCGCTGCTCATCGTCGCACCGCCGGCGATGTGGAAGCCCGCCCGCGAACGTAGCGGATACACATCAAAACCCGTCTTTTTCGCCACGACACCCGCCTGCATCCGGCCCCAGCCGACCGTCAGCGTGATCGAACCCGGCGCATGCCCAGGCACAACACACACCGGCATGTTCAGCGTCTTGCCGCCGATCGAGATATCGACGCGGTCGTCGCGCTTGATGCCCATCTTCCGCGCGTCGGCAGGCGAGATGTGGGCCGCGTTGTCCCACGTCATCTTGGTGATCGGGTCGGGCAGCTCCTGCAACCAGCCGTTGTTCACAAAGCGGCCGTCATACATCTTCAGATCGCCGGCGAAGACGATCTCGAAGTTGCTGCCCGCCGCCGGCTTGAGCACACCGTCCAGCTTGCTCGCGAAATCGCTCTTCACCGCGGGCGTCGCCGTCGGCAGAGCGCTGTTGGCGATCACGCCATCGTGCAACGCCTTGTTCCAAGCAGTTTCGAGGTCGGCCGTGCCCGCGAAACGCTCCTTGAACGTCTTGCGAACCAGCTCATATCCGCTCGACTTGTCGCCGCACAGACCGGCGACAACCTCGATCGGCGACTTGCCGCTATACAGCGGTTCGATCAGCGGCTGCTGAATGCTGACCGTTCCGTCCCACGCGCGTTGATCGCCCCATGCTTCGAGGAAATGCGCCGCGGGTACGTGCCAGCCGCACGCCAGCGAAGTCTCATCGCGATACAGCCCGACCCGCACGCTCGTCTTCGCCTTGCCGATTTTTTGGGCAAAACCGAGGTCCGCCGGCGCGTCGTGTACCGGATTGCCGCCGAGAATCACGAGCGTGCTGAATTCGCCCTTGTCGAGACCGTCGGCCAGCGCCGCGATTGCATCGACGTGCGTCGGTCGCGCGGGTTCGAGGTCGGCGAGATAACGCACCGTCTTGCCGACGTTGCCCAGAGCCGCATTGATCGCACACGCCATCGCGTGCGCCTCGCCCGGCTGTCGCGGGCCGACCAGCACAACACTCTTGCCCTTGGCCGCCAGCAAATCGCCGGCCAGCTCAGCTGCCCATTTCGGCCGCGCCGCACCATCCAGCTTTTGCACAGCCGCGGCGATCGACGGAATCGCCACGCCTTTGGCGATCAACTCAGCCGCAACGTGCCCAAGCGCCGCCGCAATATCGCCGGCGCGCATTGCATATCGCTCGTCGGCGTTCGTGCCGGTGAGCGACAGGTTGTTTTCGATCACATACAGACGGTTCATTGTGCCGTCGCTCGCACCGCGGCGGCGCGCGAACTCGCGCGTGTTGCGCAGGGCCGACGGATGCGAGAACAGAAAATCGCAATCGAACGACGCGATCACATCCGCGCCGCTCAGATCGAGCAGCGGCCGCATCGGCTGACCCAGCGCCATCGCCGTGCCCACCCGCTCGTTGTCGCGCGACAGCGGCTCATACTCAAACCACTTGGCCTTCGGCAACGCGCTCTTCATCTGTGCCCGCGCCGCTTCAAGCGTCGGCGACGAGTTAGGCTCGCTGAGAATCGCAAGCCCTACGCCCTGCGACGCCTTCAGATCCGCCGACAGCTTCTCGATCGCCGCGTCCCATTTGTTCCACGCGACAGCCCGCGCGCCTTCGTGCGGAAACTGGCTGCGATCGGGATCGTACGTTTCGAGAATCGCGGCCTGCATCATCGCATCGGTCGCGCCAAGGCTATATGGGTGCAGCGGGTTGCCCTCGATCTTGATCGGGCGACCGTCATAGCTCGTCACCAGCAAACCCGTGCCGACACCGCTCAGCGCAAACGTCGTCGCATAGCTCACCGGAATTCCCGGCGTGCGATTCGGCGGATTCTTCGCGTGCGGAACAATCGCCTCTTTCGGCCAGCGGCAACCCGTCAGACCGGCCAGTGCCAGCGACGCGCCCATGACTTTCAGGAACTGTCGCCGCGACGGCGAGCGTTCCAGCAATTCCGCCATGTGCGGAAACTCGGTCTCGAGATGCTTGCGAAACTCGCTCGAGTTCGCCAGCTCATCGAGACTCCGCCAGTAGGCCTGGCCGGTTTTTTGCGGCGTCAGCGATGGCATGTAGAGCAGTCCTGCGAGGGGTTGATCTTGTGTTCGTCTTTGATTTTGCGGCCCAGCTCAAGCTGATTTTCCGGGGCCCAGGTCATGTTCGTGATCTGGTCTTGCGGCCGCAGGTATTGCTCAGGTTCGCGGTGACATTCGAGACACCACTGCATGCTGAGCGGCTTGGCTTGATAGACCACTTCCATCTGATCGATGCGCCCGTGACACGTCACGCATCCGACGCCGCGATTCACGTGCGCGCTGTGATTGAAATACGCGTAGTCGGGCAGGTCGTGGACCTTGATCCACTCCATCGGCTTGCCGGTTTCGGCGCTCTGCTTGATCGGCGTGATCTTCCATTCGCGCGAGGTGTCTAGCGAAACGTTCGTATGACAATTCATGCAAGTCTGCGTCGGCGGCACGTTGGCGTGCGCACCCTGCTCGACCGCGCTATGGCAATAGCGGCAGTCGATGCCCAGCTTGCCCGCGTGCAGCGCGTGGCTATACGGAACCGGCTGTTCCGGCCGATACCCAACGTCCGTTGCCTGCGGCGAAAAGCCGAAGGTCACGATCGTGCCTGCGTACAGCGCAAAACCAAGCCCGCCGGCCGCAACGGCCGAACGGATGCCGTTCGTCCATTTCGGGAATAGGAAAGGCGTAATGGCTGCTCTCCCGATGCGATACGACCCCAGTTCGCTTTCCGCCCGCGCCGGGCGACCCGATCAGCCTGTCCACTCACGACTAATCGGCCAGAACTCACTGGAGTCCGGCGATCATAGGGGTACCTTTGAGGGGGTCAAGGGGGCGACAATCCGATTCTCGGGTTTCACCAAAATTGAGTGCAAACTCATGCGGAGTAAACACTTTGTACATGCGAAACGGTACCGAATTTATACCGATTGCGCCCGTCGCCGGCCACCGTGATTTGCCGTGCCACGATGCTCGAAATCTGAACGTAGCGTGTCGCGCGAATTGTGCGCACGACATGATTGTCCAGCGATACCGCACGAGTTACTCAGCGTGCATCGCATTCCACGCGAACGAGAAGCACCAGACGGCGATAGCGTCATTCGACATCGACGTCACGTCAAACTGCGCCGCGGGCGTGAGCGTCCACCGCTCGCCATCGCGAACCGCGACCATCGACTGCTTGAACGCACTGCCCGCAGGCAACATCGGCGAGACCGGGAAGTGCAGCCGTTCGTCACCGAAATACGGCAGGAACGCATCGCGCTTGTAAAGCCGCGTGCGTCGCGGATCGGGCAAGATCACCGTCGTTTCAGGCTGCGCCACAAGCCATTCGGCCCAGGTCATCACCTTTGCGGGTAGCAACGTCAGCGTCTCGCCACGCTCGGCCGCCGCGCCGGCAATCGCCCGAAACTGAAGCTGACTCCAAAGGCTCTCGCTTTCTGCTCCTTCGCAACGGTCGTAGAGCAACGTATTCGAGTTGAACAGCAGCCCGCTGACGCCGAACGTTAGCGTTTGGTCGCCAACGCGCCGATCGAACACGACCGCACTATCGCACAGCGGGTTGTACGTCACCAAAATCGGCTCGCCGCCAAGCGTGTCGTTCACCACTTCGTGCCACGTGAGCACCCAGAGCGGATACGCACGCGCCTCGCCGTTGCACACGACGCCGATCACGCGCTCGGTCGTGCGCAGCTTGCGCACTTCGTTCAGTTTCTTTTCCGGGTTGTAGTCTTTGCCGCGAATCGTCGGCGGGTCGATCATCGCCGGCCAGGAGTCCTTCGGCTGCCCGCTCGCGACGACGAGCTCGCGCGGCACCAGCAACGGCGAAAGTTGAAAACCGTAACTCTCAACCGTGTCACCATCGCCGATTGCACGATGCGACAGCGTCGGCAACATCACCGACAGTCGCCAGGCGATCATGCCGCAAACCAGAATCGCGGAAATCAGCAGCACCCATCCGCCGCTGCGAAAGTCCATTTTCACGGCGGATTTCGGAGCGCTGACGGCGGGATCGTCAGTCGGCATCAGGGCTGCTCCAGCGGCCGGGCGACCGTCGCGAGCGTTACGCCGCTTGGCGGCGGCGTGCGAGTCGCCTCGGCGGGAACCACAAACACGCGCGGCGACGGGCGATCGACGAGCATCACGCCCATCAGCACCGGTAGGTAAATCACGCTCGCCAGGAACACACCTCGCGCGCTGGCCAGCGTTCGCTCGCGATAAAGCCGCACGCCCAGCAGAATCAGCCCGACGCCCAGCAGCAATGCCGCCGCCGCATAGACCACGCCGACGACTCCCGACAAAGTCAGCAGCAGCGTCACCGGCACAAGCATGAGGCTGTAAATCACAATCGCTTGACAGGTAAGCTGCCCCGCGGGATCAAACAGCGGCAACATGCGATAGCCGCCGCGCTGATAGTCCTCGCGATACATCCACGCCAGCGCCAGGAAGTGCGGAATCTGCCAGACGAACAGAATCGCCCCGAGCACGAAGGCGCCGGGTTCGAGCGTGCCAGTCGCCGCCGACCAGCCCATCATCGGCGGAATCGCCCCGCACACCGCGCCGACGAACGTATTCGCCGTGCTGCGCGTTTTGAGCGGCGTGTAGATCGCAATGTATATGATGATGCATGCGGCCGAGAGCGCCGCGGTCACCCAATTCACCGAAAACAGCAGCACCGCCGGGCCCGCAACGCACATGGCGACCGCGACCATCGCGGCGGTCCCACGGTCAAGCCGTCCGGAAGGCAACGGCCGGTTCCGCGTGCGTTTCATACGTGCATCGCGGTCGACTTCCATACATTGATTGGCCGCGTTCGCGCCGAAGGCCGACAGCGTCGTGCCGATCAGCATCCATGCGAACGCTGCCCAGTCAAACCATCGCCCCGCGGCAAGCGCAAACCCAACCGCCGCCGTGAACACGACCAGCGCGCAGAGCCGGGCTTTGCAGAGTGCGAGCAAATCTGCGATGACGCTCGGGCAAGCGTCCTCGGGCAGCCGCGTCGCGGGCAGTTCGATTTCGGGCAACGATGCGTTCAAGCGCCGCTCCAGTGAAGCGGTGGATTGTACGGCCGGGCGGCCACCTTGTGGAGCGGACATCACCGGTTTGTGGAGCCGCCGCCCCCGGCTGCTTGCTTCGCGCTGGAGTACAGCGGCCCATCGCCGTTTTCTGGCGCACAATTAGCAACCGCAACCTCCAGCCCGCACCACCGCACTCGCCGCGCAGTTCGAATCGTCTCCCCCAATTCCAAAAAAACACCGCCCAGGCGACAGTCCGTTCAGATAAATCCAGATTGTTCGGCACCAAACCCGCGATACCGCGATCTAGAACAGGGGCGCGCCACACTCCTGCCACGTCCCGACCCCCAAATGGAGCAACAAATGCAATTCGTAACCGCTCGAGGGGCTGCCGACCGACCCCGCACCGGTCTCATTTTGTGCCGCGCAGCCAGCGTTGCCGGCAAGGCGGGCGTCGCGCTTGTCGTAGCAGTCGGTTGCGGAATCATGACACCCACCGCGGCCCACGCGCAGTGCGACCCGCAGGAAGCTGGCGCGCTCACCGCTTCCGACGCGGCGGCGGACGACTGGTTCGGCAATGTCGCGATCGGCGGCGACACCATCGTAGTCGGGGCGCGCAAAGACGACAACGCGACCGGCGTCGATGCCGGCGCGGCGTACGTCTATGTCAAATCCGGTCAGCCCGGAAGCGAAGTGTGGACCCAGCAGGCCAAGCTGATCGGCAACGAACCCATATTCGGGTTGGAGACGGGCAATCAGTCCGGCGTGTCGGTTGATGTCTCGGGCAACACGGCATTTGTGGGGTCCTGGCTGTGGCCCCAAGAAAATGCCACGGGGCTGATTTACATTTTCGAGCGCTCCGGCCCGCCGGGCGGCGAGGTCTGGACGCAGACACACGCGTACGCGTGCCCGCAATTCGGTTCGTTTCAATACTTCGGCGTTTCCGTGTCGCTGGAGGGCGACACGGCCGTGGTCGGCGCCCTGATCGGTGCCGGCCTCAACGTCGGCGGTCAGGCATTCTTCTACACCCGCAGCGGCCCGCCCGGCGGTGAATCCTGGACAGTGCAGCAGAAGTTTCCATCCGACGGCGTGCCCGGCGACAACTTCGGCGTCTCGGTGGCGATGTCACCCTCGCAGGACACCGCCGTGGTCGGCGCGTCGGCCGAAGACAACGCCGGTGGGACCGACGCCGGCTCAGCGTACGTCTTTGTCCGTTCCGGGAACAATTGGACCGAACAGGCCAAGCTGACCGCTTCCGACGGCGCGGCACTCGATGAGTTCGGCCGTCAGGTTGCCATCGTCGGCGACACGATCGTGGTCGGGGCTCGGTGGGATGACCACGCGGGCGGGGCCAACGCGGGTTCGGCCTACGTTTTCACGCGCTCCGGAACGGTATGGACCCAGCAGGCCAAACTGATCGCCTCCGACGCCGCGGCGGGCGACGAGTTCGGCCTCGCGTTGACGCTTTCGGGTGACACGCTCATCGTCGGTGCGTACTCCGACGACCACGCCGGCAGAGTTGACGCCGGCTCGGCCTACGTCTTCACGCGCACCTGCTCGCCGGGTGGCGACATCTGGATCGAACAGTTCAAGCTGACCGCGCCCGACGCCGCGGCCGGCGATGTCTTCGGCGGCTCGGTCGCGCTGTCGGGCAACACGGCGGTGGTCTCGTCATTCTTTGACGACAATGCGGGCGGGATCGACGCCGGGTCGGTGTACGTCTTCGACCTCGCCTGCACGGGCGCGCCATGCCCCGACATCAACGGTAATGACGCCGTCGACCTGACCGACCTCGCAACGCTCTTGGCGCGCTTCGGCACGCTGAGCTGCGCGACCTTCGCCCATGGCGACTTCGACGATGACGGCGACGTGGATTTGACCGACCTGGCGACGCTGCTGGCGAATTTTGGATCAACGTGTCCGTAGTGCTGTGCGATCGGCGACGGGAATGATTACACGCAAAGGCAGACGAATGACTATTTCATCGGCTCGATGGTTTTGGTCGGCGTGGCTGGCGGTTGGGACGGTGGCTTGGGAGGCGGCGGCCCCCGCGCGGGGGCAATGCGACCCGCAGGAGTTGGCCAAGCTGATCGCTTCGGACGCGGCGACCGACGACTACTTCGGCTTCTCGGTGGCGGTGTCGGGCGACACCGCCGTGATCGGGACGTACTCCGACGAACACGCGGGCGGGATCAGCGATGGCTCGGCATACATCTTCGTCCGCGCGGGCGAGGTCTGGGTCCAGCAGGCAAAACTGACTGCGTCCGACGCGGCGGCGAATGACCAGTTCGGCAATTCGGTCGCGATCTCGGGCGACACGGTGGTGGTCGGAGCGCACTTTGACGACCTCGTGAACGGTAGCTTTTTCAACGAAGGCTCGGCCTACGTTTTCGTGCGCAGCGGGACGGTATGGACCCAGCAGGCCAAGTTGATCGCCTCCGACGCCGCGATCAGTGACGACTTCGGATTCTCAGTCTCGTTGGAGGGCGACACCGCGGTGATCGGGGCACGCATAAACGACATCCCCGGCGGGCCCGACGGCGGCTCGGCCTACGTCTTCGTCCGCGCCGGAACCGTTTGGACCCAACAGGCCATGCTCACCCCCTCGGACCCCGGATCGAGTGACCAGTTCGGCTGGTCGGTCGCAGTCTCGGGCGACACGGCGGCGGTCGGAGCGCACTACGACGACCACGCCGCGGGGACCGACGCCGGCTCGGCCTACATCTTTACGCGTAGCGGCGCCGCCTGGACTCAGCAGGCCAAGCTGATCGGCGCCGACGTGGGGGCGGGTGACGAGTTCGGCCGATCGGTTGCACTATCGGGCGACACAGCGGTGATCGGGGCGTACCGAGACATTTATGTGGTCGGTGCCAACGCCGCCTACGTCTTCGTCAAACCGCCCGGCGGCTGGACCAACATGACCGAAACTGCCAAGCTGACGGCCTCCCACGCGGCGGCGGCTGACTCCTTTGGCCACTCGGTCGCGGTATCGAGCAATACGGTGGTGGTCGGGGCACACCTCGGCAACGATGCCGGCCACAATAACGCCGGCGCGGCTTACGTCTTCGTCAAACCGCCCGGCGGCTGGATCAACATGACCGAAACGGCCACTCTGACCGCCTCCGACGCGGCGGCGAGCGACCTTTTCGGCTTCTTTGTCGCGCTGTCTGGCGACACGGCGGTGGTCGGGGCGTGGGGCGACAACCACGCGGGCGGGTCCGACGCCGGCTCGGCTTACGTTTTCGACCTCAACTGTGCTGGCGCGCCTTGCCCCGGCGACGTGGACGGGGATGGCGCAGTCAACTTGACCGATTTGGCGATCCTGCTGGCGCACTTCGGTACGCCCAGCGGCGCGACGTTCGCCGACGGCGACACCGACGGTGACGGCGACGTGGATCTGAGCGACCTCGCGATGCTGCTGGCGAATTTCGGCTCGGACTGCCAGTAGCCGTCGACGTCGCCCGCCCGCATCGCGAGACGGTTAGTTAGAGGACCGTGCGCACCTGGCGCGCATTACGAATGCCCATTTTTTGTTGAGTTTCAAACCTCAATGGCGTACCCTTCAACGATCCGGGTCCGGTGGCGCGGGCTGTCTAGAAAGGATAGAACAGCGATGCAACCGTACGTACGGCAAACCTACCTGTTCGCGGCCGGCGTCGGTTTCGCGGCCGTGGCGTCGGCGCAGTTCGTCGTGTTCGAGGGCGGCGCGGCGGTCGAAACTGCGTGGCGGGCGGCCGTCGGCGTCCCGATCCCGATGGAGATGTTCGAGTCGTACAATGCTATTCCCGGGCCCGGAGGAACGAGCGACCAGGTGCCTGCTCTGCCGCTGCTCGGAATCAATTTCGCGACCGACGTCCCCGGCGCGTATCCCGGCGTATACACCAACGCCGTCCAGGCGCACTCGGGCACGAAACAGCTCGCGAATTTCGGCGGCGGGATGGGACACGCGGACGACTATCGGATTCTTCCGCTCACCGGCCGAGCGATCTACGCGCTCGGATTCTGGCAATGCGACCCGCAGGGCGATCAGCCGATGAGTGCGTACGACGCCGCCGGCAATCTGCTGGGGACCATCATCGGTCGGATCAACAACGGAACCGGCGACAGCTTCGCCGGCTTTACGTCAACGATTCCGGTGGCGCGGATCGAAGTGCCCGGAGAGCTGGGTGACGGCTGGAACCACATCGACGACCTGCAGGTGTTCACACAGCCGATCTGCGGCGGCTCCGAATGCCCGGATGTGGATTGCGACGGGGACGTGGACCTGGTCGATCTGGCGACATTGCTGGCACACTTCGGCACGCCAAGCGGCTCGGACCGCTCGGATGGCGATTTCGACGAAGACGGCGACGTGGATTTGACCGACCTTGCGACGCTGCTGGCGAGTTTCGGGACGACGTGTCCGTGAGCGGCCCGGCGAGTCGCGGCGACGGTGGACCAGGCAGGCAGCCAGCCCTGAATGACCGTTTCGGCGTATGCTCCTCTATCTTCGCAGGCAGGTTCGTGGAACCCGATGCCAGCGATTTTGCGGCGGCGCAGCACGCACACAGTTCAGGGGATAGCCATGTTCGGTTCCATGCTCCCAGCGTTTGCTTGGTTTACACGCCTTCCTGGCACTAAAGCCGCCCTCAGAGTGGCGACGCTCGCCGCCTCGGCGTCAGCGGCGCTGGGCGACCCCGCGGTCGTCGTCAGCTTCTCACGCACGACCAGCGGAACAACCGCCGCCGCGGCTTCAGCATTCTGCTGTCCGCCCGCGGAAGTGATACACAATTGCCAGCCCGGGCCGCACGACTACTTCCTCAGCGGAAATGTTTTTGAGATGTTCACCGCGATGCCCCAAGCCGTCAGCGTATGCGGTGCGGCTTGCAGCGATACCGCTGGAAGCGGCGGGCAGGGTGGCGGCACCTGCAGCGCGACGGTGAGCGTCGATCTGGTCCAGAGTTCGGAGTTGCAGACCAATTGGGGGTTCCATCACGGCCTCTTCACAGGCGTTCACGCCGACGCCAGCTCCGGTCCGTGCGCGTCCGGTTCGGCATCCGGTTCCGCGAGTACCAGCGCGACGTGGGATTTGACGTTCGACGTGGGAGGCGGACCGGGAGGGACCGGCCGAACGACGCGGCTTGTGTTCCAGCATTTGCAGTCCGTCAGTGCGAGCGGCAGCGGTTCGGCATCGCTGACGTGCCTGCTCACCGGTGAGCAAGGCACACTCTTCGAGCAGGCGTTCTCTATCACGGACGGAAACGACACGCGCTTCGCGACCGACGTGTACTTCCTGACTCCCGGACGATACACGCTCGCCATCGCCACCGCCGCGCAGGCGAGCGCGAGTGCGCCAGGGGGACCAGAGAATGGTGGTGCAGGGTCGGCGGGAGAATTCGCGCTTGAGTTCATCGAATACGACTGTCCGGTCATCACCTCGCAGCCCACGGACGCGCCCGACGCTCGCTGCCTCGGTGCGGCGACCTTCTCTGTGACGGCCGACGGAACCGATGTCACCTACCAGTGGCGTCACGAGGGGCAGCCGCTCGTCAATGGCCCGAGCCCGGGCGGGGCCAACATCAACGGCGCCAACACGCCCATGCTCTCGATTCTCAATCCCTCGCTCGCGGATGCGGGTGGGTACGACTGCGTCGTGACCAACGACTGCCGTAGCGTGACTAGCAACACGGCTTTGCTCTCCAACTGCACGGGCTGCGTGGGCGATGTTAATTGCAACTGCACCGTCAACCTGTCGGACCTTTCGGTGCTGCTGGCCCATTTCGGCACATTGAGCGGCGCGGCGCTTGCCGACGGCGATCTTGACGCGGACGGCGACGTGGACCTGAGCGACTTGTCTCAATTGCTGGCGAATTTCGGAACGGTGTGCCCGTAGCCGTCCGATTCAGAAGTGCAAGCGCTGCCGCCGGTTGCATTACCCGTCCGGGGTCGCGATCAAATGGCGCAGCCGATCAGCCAACTCGCGCGGCAATCGCTCGCACCAGGATTCATCGATCAAACCGACATCGAGCATGTCGAGCAAATGAACCTGGTCCTTGCGGCGGTTCGCGATGAGCTTCATGCGCACCAGCCCGTCCAGCGACAACAAGCGGAATTTCGGTGTGTACTCGGATTCGCCGACTTCCGGGACGGCAACTGCATCTTCCGGCCGCACTTTCTCGCCGGCGAAAATGATGTGAACCGCGTCGCGGGCCTTCGCGTCGGGGCCGTCCAGGAACATGTCGATGCCCTTGACGTGCCGATACACGAATCCCGCCGGCTCGAGCGCCGCCTTGGCCGCTTCCAAGTCGCTTCGCCGCAGCAGCAGATCCACGTCCTGCGTGTTCCGCACGGCGGCCTCGTCCACGCGAGACACCCACGCCGCCACCGCGTTGCCGCCGACCACGGCGTATGGAATGCCTGCGGCCTCCAACGCGGTCGCCGCCCGCGTCAATCGTTCGCGCACCTTTTCCACGGCGCGGATCATACGGTCCCAGGAAACGTCGGCATAACGCTGCATGTTGCTTCCTAATGCTGAGTATAGCGAAATCAGCGGGTCAAACCGAGGGCTTCCGTTTGAACTGCCGTTGGCGTCGCCGTCGCGCTCACGGGAAACACGCCTGTGTTTGGCGCGCGGCAGGATGACCTCGCGGGCGGGATCAGCGCCGGCTCGGCACATCTGCATTCTTCTCGTCCTGCTCATTTTGCCTATCCTGTTGAATTCCTCTCCGCTCGACGACTCCGCCACCACGGCGCTACGCCCTCGCGATTACCGGTCCAAATCCGAAATATCCTCACCAAAATCTCTGCATTCCTCCGTGCTCTCGGTGATCTCTGTGGCTCGCCACTTTTCACGCTTCCTATGCTCCACGCATGAGGAGCCTCCCGGCCCAAATCGACCAGCACGCACCTCGTTCCGCTCCGCCACCTACCAATGCTCACGCCCGATGTGGTCACGGTCCAATAATTTGCCCGAACTTTCGCAGTCCATCAAAGATGGTCAACAACATGTCGCGCAGAAACGCGAACCTGGCACCTCGTGTTGCCGTACTGACCACGCGCAGGCAGGCGCTGTCGCTCAGAAATTCAGCCCTTCTCAATCGATTCTCCGGGGTCAACTTGAAAGAATCCGGTCGATCGGCGATATTACGTTGTATTACGCCGGTCGTCGGGTTGCCACCCGGCAGGAAACACGGTCGATTGATGCTGAATCGCGCGCGAAAATTCGTTTGGCTGCTCTCGCTGGCCGGCATGCTCGCGATCGGCACCGGCGGGCTGCGCGCGCTGCATCATCATCGCGTCGCGTCAGGCGACGCATGTGCGACGGCGGCAACGCCGCACCAACATGCGTGCGATGGCGACCACCAGCACGTCAGCGTGCCGGCTATTCCGCCGCTCCACCACGATTCCTGCCGGAGCGGCGACGAAGAGCACTGCGTCACCTGCCAACTCATCAGCGTCTTTTCGAAAGTGAATGTCTCATACGCCGCAATCGTCGCCCTCGCCATCGAGCGGGTCGTTGGCGAACGGGTCATTCACCTACCGAACGTTGCACCCTCGCATCAGCACTTCGATCCGCACATTCCTCGCGGCCCGCCGACTGCCTGAGTCGCGGCGTTCATTTGCTCGTTCCATTGTGATTCGCGCGAGACAGCCGAGGGCGGCTGTCGTCCATGCGCCACGTTGAGGAACAGGCCATGCGCAAGCAGGCATTTACGCTCATCGAGTTGTTGGTAGTCGTGTCGATCATCGCGCTGCTGCTCGCGATCTTGTTGCCGTCGCTGAAAAACGCCCGGCACGAGGCGCGGGCCACCGTCTGCCTGACGAACATTCGCGGGCTGGAGCAGGCGCATTGGGTCTACATGACGCAATGGAACGGATACATGGTCAACGTCGGCCTCTCGCATGGCGGATCAACGCTGGACGAGTCGGCCTCGTGGTTTCGGACGCTTGAAAAGGACTACGGCAATAAGCTGCTGGCGCGTTCGCCTTTGGATGACAGCGCGCACTGGGGCCCTGCGCCCGCAGGCGAGCCAATTCCGGGGTCGCCGCCGGACCGTCGGCGCGTGACCAGTTACGGCATCAACGATTTCCTGACGGACGTGAGCCAAAATGGGTTGAATCCCTATGGCCCGCCGCCGTCGGGGATCGCGCCGCGCGATTGGCCGGGCGGCGATGGACGGGCATACACGCGACTCGATCGCGTGCCACGACCGTCGCAGACGATTCACTTTCTCGTCATGGCGTTCGAAGGCCCGTACGCGAGTGCGGACCATACGCATGTGACGCAGTGGATCGAAGAGCCTTCGCCGGAAGTAATGGCGTCGTCACAAGTGCAGATCAATGTCTTTGGCGGCGAGCCGAAGAGCAAAGAGGCACTCGGCCATTACGGCTTCCTCGACGGTCATGCCAAGCGGATGAAATTCCGAAACACGTTGACGGATATTGAGACCAACAACTACGACCCGCGCATCGCGCGTTGAGTGCGTACGGTGCGCACCGCCCATCGATTTGTCGGTTAGGCGCGCGGCATGGAGAGCAGCGGTCCCCCGCTGCTTGGCACTCCACAGCGGAGGGCCGCTGTCCTCCGGCATCAAATGGTGGGCGATGCCCACCCTACATTTAGACAAACTTCACTCGGCGAGCAATGCTCGCTGACCAACGGAAGGGAAATCATCATGAATCGTTTCATCACCATTCTCTCGATTGGATCTGTCTTTTCGGCGGCGGCAATCGCCGAAGAGGGCCATGTTGACGTCATGCCTGTCGCCGTGATCGGCGACCCGTCGCGGATCGAAACCGGCTCGTTCGATTTCGACGGTTTCGCGGTTGCCGAGTTGCCGTCGGTTCGCGTCTACGAGAACGATCTCGAAGACCTACCCGGTGCCGATCTCTACGTCGGCGAGGCCGGTGTCACTGCCCCATCGGCAACGGCGGCCGCGTCGCAGTTGAGCGGAACCGGATTCACTCACCTACCCGGCGGCGTCGATGTGAGATTCAACTTCCGCACGTTCAACGTCGGCGGCGGAACCGTGCGCGCCAACCTCTGGTACTGGAACGGCGCGGACGCCAACGGCAACAATGACTTCTGCGACGACGTCAGCTTCGCCCCGGCCTCCGGCGTTTCGCTCACATTCGATCGCAACGCGGGGCTGTTTAGCGCAAGCGCTGATGGGGCTGATCAGAACGTCCCCGGTTTCGTAGTCGACACGACACTGTTCGACGATCTCAACACGCCCGACGACGAGACGGGCTTCATGCACCTCGACCTCGATGCGATTCTCGACGACGGCGATCTCGACGAACTGACGCCGGTTCCGGCGGGTATTTACGCGATTTCGCTGGATGTATTCGCCGGTGACGCCGCCGCGGATCCGATTTTCTGGCTGTTCAACGCCGGCCTCGGCGAATCGGGCGAACCGGCGGCCGAGTGCGCGGCGAAAGTTGTCCCCGAGCCGACGAGCCTGGCGCTGCTGGTACTCGGTGCGGCGGCGCTGCTGCGTCGTCGATCGTAGCGATCGGCTTCTGTGCTCGACGCTGAATTGTGCTGCGCACCCAATTGATCAACCAGCACGCTCGGCGAGTCGCATTCGTTGGTGAAGGGGACGAACGAGTCGACCGTCGGCGTGTTGGTTCCTTTGCGAGAAAAGGACAGAATCATGAAATCACCGGCTTCACTCACTCTGCGGCAACTTTGGACTGCGATGGTTGCGGCGTGCGCGATCGTCGCCGCCCCGTCGTTTGCTCAAGATGAAAACGACGTGCTCATGTGCGTCGTCGAAGGCCAGCCGACGGTGCTGGCCACTGGAAACATCGACAGCATCAGCGGCGGTATCGCCGTCGGCGGGCGCGTCTTCCGCGAATCCACCGAGACACCCGGTAGCGACGACTGGCGCGGCGACGAAGGCTTCTTTGCCGTCACCAATCCCGAGTCGCTGCCCGATGGCTATGTCCCCATGCCGGGGTTGGCCGACATTCGTTTCGACTTCAAAGCGTTCGCGATCGGGGCGACGACTTCGAATCTCTGGTACTGGGATCCCGCCGCGACTTCACAGGTTCAATTCGTCGTGCCGAGCGACGGCCAGCGCCTCAGCTTTCGCAAAAGCCCGGTCGCGGTTTTCAACAGCACCGTCACCGGCACCGCGGCCGACGTGGCGGGCTTCGTCATCGACCGCACCTCGACCAACGGCCTGATCCACCGCCATCTGACGCTGGTGCTCGATGACTCCGACACCGACCCCGGCACACTGGTTCCCCCTGGCATCTATCTGGTCGCCGTCCAGCTCAGCACCGCGTCGGCCGGCGCCCCGCTGATCTACGAAGTCATCAATGGCGGCATGGGCGCGAGCGGCGAGACGTTTCTCGATCAAGCGGTCGAGTTCGTCGACGACCTGATCGCACCGCCGCCCGCTTGCCCCGGCGACGTGGATGGCGACAACGATGTCGATCTCACCGATCTGGCATCGCTGCTCTCGAATTTCGGCCGAGCGAGCGGAGCGGACCGCGAGGACGGCGATCTCGACAGCGACGGCGACGTCGACCTGACCGACCTCGCGACGCTGCTCGCGAACTTCGGCACGACGTGTTGAGCGCGTAGGGTGGGCATCGCCCACCAATTGTGTCGTTCTTCGTAATGGTCCGGTTTTGATGTGCGCAACGAAATGGTGGGCGGTGCCCACCCTAAGTGTATCGAACGCCGCGGAATTCGGATTCGAAGAACGCCGGTAGCAGCGTATCGACGCGCAATAGCGCGTCGCGACTAAGCGTGAGGCGATCGCCGTCGACCGTCGCATCACCGCTCGATTTCAGTTCGTTGATCGCGGCGGCGAATTCGACCGTCGGCTCGACGCCGAATTTCTCGCGGAAATATGCGAAGTCGAGTCGACCGAGTTTCGTCTGCAACACCCACTCACGAATGAGTCGCTGCCGGTCGCTGATCGGCAGCGCCCGGCTGAGCGGCAGGCGACCACCGTTGATCGACGTGAGATAGTCTTCCCACTTGTCGAGATTCTGATAGTGAACGCCGCCGACGTGCGAGAATGAGGCAACGCCGGTGCCGACCATGTCGCCACCATGCCAAAGCGCGTCGCGATAGACGAAGCTGCTGTGCGGGCCGGGCTTGACCAGCGTGTAGCCGCTCGACACGACATAGCCAGCGCCCTCGAACTGCTCGAACGCCCAGCTGGCCCAGCGACGTTTCGTCGCCCAGTCGGCGACCGGCGATTGCCCGCCCGCGGCCTGCATCTCCTTCGTGAACACCGTGTTGAACGGCAGCTCCATCTGGTAGATCGTCACGCTGTCGGGTTGCAATGCGAGCGTCCGCTCGACTGCGAGTTTCCACTTGTCTTCGGTCTCGCCAACCATGCCGGCGATCAGGTCCACGTTGATCTGTTTGAACCCGACCGTGCGGGCCCAGTCATACGCGATGCCGATTTCTTTGGAGCGGTGCGCGCGGCCGTTGAGTTCGAGAATCTCGTCGTCCCAATGCTCGATGCCCAGGCTGAGCCGCGTGACGCCGATCGATTTGATGGCTTCGAGCTTGCTCTGCTTGAGCGTGCCGGGCTCGCATTCGAACGTGACTTCGCGAGCCGCGTCCCAGCGCCAATGCCGGTTGATGCGCTCGATGAGCCGTTTGAGCTGATCGTTGCTCAGAAAGCTGGGCGTGCCGCCGCCGAAATAGACGAATTCGAACTGCCGCCCGGCGAGGCGGGGTTTGTCTTTGTAGAGCGCAATTTCGCGGGCGAGGGCATCCATGTAAGTGTCGACCTCGGACGCGTTCTTGTCGGTATAGACGCGGAAGTAGCAGAACTTGCAGCGTTTGCGGCAAAACGGGATGTGCAGGTAGAGGCCGAGGGGGGAGGGGCCGAGGGGCCGAGGGGCTGACGGGTCGAGGGGATGCGACGGAACGACGGAGCGACGGAGCAACGAAGGGCGAATGGCGGCGACATCGCTCGACGCGTCAAGAATTGCTTGCGCAGCATGGATGTACTCGGGTTTCCACGCCGAGAACGGCGGATAATTGGCGACGAAGTAGCTGCCGGCCTCGGTCTTCGCGGGGGTTTTGACGACTTCGAGTTCCATGATGGGGGGAGTGTATCGCGCGGGGCCGACGTGTGAGCAATGGGTAGGCGTCGCTTGCGTCTCGCGCCGGGTAGTGCCGCCGGCTGTTTCAGTGCCGACCGAGCGGTTCACGCCGTGAATTGCATAGCAATTTTGAGTGCGTTGGGGTAACTTCCATCTCAGTCCGGCTTGCGGGCGAGCGGGCGGTCGATTGGCGGTCTGCGTACCGTTACGCTGCGCGCGATTCGGAAGAGGTCACGGGCGGCGGGAGTTATGGGAAAATTCGTATCGGATGAGTTTGGGCACGACTTGGTCGAGGAACTGCGCGACATCGCCGCTGTGCTGATGCGTCGCGAGGGTCCGGGACATATTCTCCAGCCCACTGCACTCGTCAACGAGGCGATCGTCCGATTACATCGATCGCGAAATGTGCATCCGCACGAGCAGACTCAATATCGCGTTGCGGCGGTCGGGGCGATGAAGCATGTGCTGATCGACTACGCGCGCTCGGCGAAGCGAACGAAGCGCGGCGGTGGAATGCAGCGGCGCGAGTTGGACACGCGGGTGCTCTCGCTGGCGCAGGAGACGGCGGACGTTTCATTGATTCTCAAAGCGCTATCCCGCCTCGAAGCGAGCTACCCTCAACAAGCGCGCGTGGTCGAGTTGCGATACCTGGTCGGGCTCACCACGGCGGAAGTCGCGACCGAATTGGCCATCACCGAATCCCAAGCACGCGACGACTGGGTACTGGCCCGGGCTTGGTTGCGGCGAGAATTGATCGATACGCATCCCGAACTCTAGTTCGTAGCTTGATCCGTTCGATAGCTTGCGAGTATCATACGAACTCTGTTGTTTCGATCAATTCGTCCGTGAGACCGATCACATGGAACGGCCGTTTCCGGAACTTGTCGCCGCGACGTTTCGCGAGCTTCGGCGCGTGCCGCCGGCGGAGCGTGAGGCGCATTTGGCTGCGCTGTGCGGCGACGACGTTCGCTTGCGCGACGAGGTACTGTCGTTGCTGCGATATGACGGCGACGACGCTGACGCCTCGACCGGCCTCGGTCTCGGGCTAAGCATCGGCGTAGCGCCGATCGAGGAACTTAGAGTTGAGATTCCGAGGCAAATCGGCCCGTTCGAGATCATTGATATCCTGGGATCCGGCGGCACGGCCCATGTGTACCGCGCGCGGCAGCGCAAGCCGGACCGCGACATCGCTCTGAAAGTGCTTCGCAGCGACCGCAGCACGCCGTGGATCGTGCAGCGTTTCTGTCGCGAGGGCAAGCTGCTGGCCAAGCTCACGCACCGCGGAATTGCGCAGGTATACTCCACGGGCGAGTGCGTGTCGGACGGCGGTTCGAGCGTCTATCTCGCGATGGAACTCGTCAACGGGCCGACGTTGCTGAACTTCGCCGGCGAGAAACAACTGGACCGTCGCGGGCGCGTGAAACTGCTGATCGATGCGTGCGTGGCGGTTGCCCATGCGCATCAGGTCGGAATCATCCATCGCGACTTGAAGCCGGCGAACATCTTGGTCGATACCTCTTCGTCCGAGCCGTGCGTGAAGGTTCTGGACTTCGGAATCGGGCGCGTGATTCCCGGCAGCGGAGTCGAGGCGACTCAGACCGAGCACACTTCGCAGATCATCGGCACGATCGCGTACATGAGTCCCGAGCGGTTCGACGTCGAGTCGGCCGTCGATATTCGCAGCGATATATACGCGCTCGGTGTCATCGGATACGAGTTGCTGCTGGGGCGGCGTCCGCATGATCTCGATGGTTTGCCGCCGCTGCGCGCGATGAAGCGTATCGCGGATTCGCATCCGATCGAGCCGCGTGAGATCGACGCGACAATGGATGGCGATCTCGCGCTGATTTTGGCCAAGGCCGTCGCGCGCGAGCGCGCCGATCGATACGAGTCCGTCCCTGCCCTCCGCGATGATTTGCAGGCGTTTCTTGAACACCGCCCGATCCGGGCGCGTCGCCCGAGCCCGTGGTATCTAACCAAGCGCTTTGTTCGCCGCAACCGGCTGCTGACCAGCGTGATCGCCACGGGCGCGATCGGCGTCACGGCCAGTCTGGTGGCGATGAATTTCGCACTCGGCGAGTCGCGAAAGAGCGAGGACAGGGCGCAGCGCGCGGCGCTCGACTTGCACGCGACCGTCGTCGAATTCCGCGAAGAGTGGCGGCAGCTTGTCCGAAGCGCAACCGACGCGGCGGACACGTTTGAGGATCGCGGTCAGGATCGTCTCGAACGACTGCATTGCTTTGAGAAACGGTACCAGTACCTGATCAAGCGTGACCCCGGAGACCGGTCGCTGCGCGACGACTACGCCCTTGTGCTGGCCCGGCTGGGCGAGGAGTACGCCGATACCGGCGACCTGCGTAACGCGACGAGTTGCTGCATCAGCGCCGAATTGTTTTTCGCACGGTTGCGGCATCTCAATCCGGATCGTGCGGATCTCTATCATGAGCACGGAAATGTAATTTGGCGGATCGGTGAGTTTTCGGCTGCGCGGCTCGAAGACTCACGGGCGATCCTGCCCGCTTATCAGCGCGCGCACCGGCTGTTTATCGATGCCGAAGCGCGCTGGCCGCATTCGCCGGTCGCGCTGTCAGACCTCGCTGGTAGTCATCTCCGGTTCGGGATCCTCGCCGTGCAGAGCGGCGACTTGCAAGAAGCTCGCGAAAAGCTCGCCGCCGCCGACGAGATCGTCACGCGCCTGCGGATCGTCGCCGACCAACAACGAACGGCGATGCGGTGCGAGGCGATGTGCGATCAGTTGCGCTTTCGGATTGCCGCGGCTGAGGGGAGTTTCGACCTAGCAATCGAGTCGGCAAGTCGCTGGTGTGCATCAACCGATCGTCTGCGTGCCGCGTTTCCGTCGGACCCGCTTAGCCTGGAGTTCTGCATGTTCGCCGCCGCGGCGCGCGGCGAAGCTGCCCAACGGCGAGGCGACTGTGCGGCGGCCTACGAGTCGATTGCCGCCGCGGCTAATCTCGCCGAGTTTCTCGCCGGTGCGCTGCCGAGCAATCGGCGTTTCGCGGACGCGCGCCTGGAACTGTTGGTGCAGGCGACGGATCTCGCGGCGCGCAACGGGCGGCGCGATCTAGCCGCCACTCATGCCGAGCGATTCGATCAGTTGTCGACCGAACTCGCTGCACGCGAATGGAACAGTGATGCGCATCTCGAGCGCGTCGGGCTTCTCGAAGAATCGCTGCATTCGACGCGCGATTGCTGCTCAACGCTGCCCACTTTGGCCCGCCCCACGCCTACCAAAGTACGCCGCTAACCGACTGATACTTCGGCGGTTGCGGTCATTTTGCGAATTACTTCCAAGGCCTCGCAACCGCTTTCTTGTTCTCCTGAGTGCAGGCGAGTCAGGGATCCACCTGGCTGGATCGCTCGCCGTGAGTAACGCAGGCACGCAATCACTCGAATTTCCAGGAGAGCGTCATGAAACGGTTCGCGATCACGGTCGCTTCGCTCGCCCTCGTACAGGCGGCATTGGGTCAGGGCTTCAACATCGATATGAATCTGCCTGCGGGCTATCTCGGCACCGGCGCGCCGAACAATGCATTCGCCGGTGCGGGTGATCAGGCCGGATTCTGGAATTCCGTCAACAACATCGGCATCAGCGTTCAACTCAAGGGGCTGAACGGTTCGAATACTGCGGTCACGATGCAGGCACTCGGCGAGTTCATCTACCACGACGGCAACTCGTCGGCGACCGGCGAATTTGCCAAGCTGCTCGAAGACACGTACAAGCTCGCCGCCGCTGACTCTACGTTCACGTTTACGTTCTACAATCTTGCCGCCGGCACGTACTACTTCTACACCTACGGCGATGATCCGGCAGACGGCACGCAGCACACGCGCGTGACGATCAACGGAGGTTTCCAGAGTTGCGGCGGGACGTATGGCACGAATGATCTCTACTCGCCTGTATCGCACGTTCGGCACCTCGTCGACGTAGACGCGGGCGAGTCGGTCGCGGTGACGATTTCGAACAACCCGCTCGTCGGCGGATCGCGCGGCGTGATCGGCGGGTTTCAGATTGTGCCCGCACCGACGCGGCTCTATGTGCGCTCGAACGCACCGGCGGGCGGCGACGGTCTGACCTGGGCCACCGCGTTCCAAAACCCCGGCGAGGCGCTTGGCGACGTGGGCAACTGGGGCGGCGCGATCGAAGAAATCTGGGTCGCCGAGGGCACGTACTACACGCCGAATGTGTCGATTCTCGGCAACACCTTTCGCATGGTCGATGGCGTGGCGCTGTATGGCGGCTTCAACGGGAACGAAACGCAGCTCGCGCAGCGCGACGCCGCCGCAAACCCGACGTTTCTGAGCGGTTCGATCGGTACGGCCGCGCTGACCGACAACGCCGAGCATGTGATCATGGCCCTCGATTGCGGCTATGACAGTCTCATTGACGGCTTCACCATTACCGGTGGATATGCCGAGGCGGTCTCGGGCGGCGATCCGTGGGACAGCCACGGCGGCGGCATCTACATCCAGGATTCGCAGCTCACCATCCGCAATTGCACGTTGGTTGGCAACTACGGCTGGCGCGGCGGTGCTATGGTGGTTGAAAACTCGACCCCGCGGATCGAAGACTGTTACTTCTTCAACAACGACGCCGAGCAGTCGGGCGGCGCGATCTATACGCGGGTCGGCGGCGCGCCGAAGATCGTCGGTTGCGACTTCTTCGCGAACGAAGCGCTGGTCAACTACGGCGGCGCGATCTCGAACGCCGAGGGCAACAACGGCCACGCGGTGAACTGTCGTTTCATGAGCAACCGCGCCAACTGGGGCGGTGGCGGCGTGTACACCAACAGCGGCAACTTCTCGGTCGCCAACTGCACTTTTGTCGGCAACGTCGGCGATAACGATCGCGGCGGCGCGTTGCACAGCTTCGGCGACAACACGTATCTGTTCATCACCAACTGCACCATCGTCGGCAACAGCGCATTCCAGTGCGGCGGCGTCGATGCCTTCGCGGGTGCAAACGTGTACGTCCGCAACTCGATCGTCTATGGCAACAGCGACGACGACGCGAACACCGTCGGCGACCGCGAGCAGCTTTACAAGCACAACGATTCGTTCATGAGCGTGAACTACTGCAACGTGCAGGACTGGTCGGGCATCCTGCTGGGGAGCGGGAACTTTGGCGCAGTCGCGCAGTTCATCGACGCCAACGGGTCCGACAATTTCCTCGGCAACCAGGACGACAATCTGCGTCTGCTGCCGAATTCGCCCTGCATCGATCGCGGCTCGAACTCGCTGCTGGCGAGCGATGCGGCGGACATGGACAGCGACAACAACGTGATTGAGCCGATGCCGCTCGATCTCGACTTCAACCCGCGCCGCGTCGATGACCCGGCGACCGCTGACCTCGGCAGCGGCACCGCACCGATCGTGGACATCGGCGCGTACGAGTTCGTACCGCCGTGCGACATCGATGGCGATCTTGATCAGGATGGCGATGTCGATCTGACCGATCTGGCGACCCTGCTTTCGAATTTCGGCCTGCCGACCGGCCAGACCCGAGCGACCGGCGACGTGACCGGCGACGGCGCGGTCGATCTGACTGACCTGTCGAGCCTGCTGGCGAATTACGGATCGGTTTGCCCGTAAGAGCGGTGCAATCAAATTGAGAAGGGGAAACGCGACGCCGGGGCTGGGGAGCCACCGGCGTCGCGTCGTTTCGCCACCGCCGAAATGGGACGCGTCCGTGGCGAATTGCCGTCTGGAATCTAACCACCTGATTCGCATTTTTGTCGATTTCTTCCAAGGGTCGCCGCCTCGGTTCCTGTTATCGGTATTCAGACGCCCCGCACGCCGCGCGACGAATCGCGCCGCGTGCCGCTCGGCGATTGACGCTGCGCCGGAATCGACTCCGGCGCGCAGGAGAGTCGCATGAACAAAATCGTCCGCGTCGCAGCGCACGCGCTGCTCGCTTCGATTGCATTCGGCCAGTCATTCAACATCGATCTCGATCTTCCGGCAGGCCACTTCGGCACCGGCGCGCCGACCAACGCATTTGGTGCCGCCGCCGGACAGCCGGGATTTTGGAATATCGTCGCCGGCATCGGCGGCAATCAGGTACTCAAGGGCCTCAACGGAGTCAACACATCGGCGACGCTGCAAACCAGCGGCGATTTCGCGTTTCGTGACGGCAACGCCAACGGTGACGGCGACTTTGCCAAGTTGATCGAGGACACGTTTCAACTCGCGGGGGCCGGTGCGACGTTTACGTTCACGGTCAGCAATCTCGCGCCGGGCCGGTACTTCGTCTACACCTACGGCGACGACCCCACCGACGCGATCGTACACACGCGCGTCGCCGTCGACGGCGATCTGAAAAATTGCGGCGGCGCGCACGGCGTCAATCAGTTCATCGAGAATGTCACGCACGTCCGACACGTCGTTGACGTTTCGGCGGGACAACAAGTCCTGATCAACATCCTCAGCAACGCGTCGGTCGCGGGATCGCGCGGCGTCATTAGCGGTTTGCAGATCGTTCCGGTCCCGAGCCGGCTGTATGTGCGATCGAACGCACCGGCGGGCGGCAACGGCGAGAGCTGGGCGACGGCGTATCAAGGTCTAGGCAGCGCGCTGAACACCGCGCGGGCGCTCGCGCCGGCGGTCGAGGAGATCTGGGTCGCGAGCGGCACCTACTACACGCCTTCCGCCGGCGCGCTGGGCTTCACGTTTGATCTGGCGAGCGACGTGAGAGTCTACGGCGGGTTCGCAGGCAATGAGACGCTGCTCGCGCAGCGCAATCCGGCTCCCGGCCTGACGTATCTCAGCGGATCGATCGGCGCGCCGACGGCGACCGACAACGCGTGGCACGTCGTGCAGGCGCGCGGCTGCGGAGCGGGGACGCTGCTCGACGGATTTACGATATCGAGCGGGTACGCCGACAGCGGCGGCGGTTCGGACTACCTCGGCGGCGGAATGTGGATCGACGACTCGCAGGTTACGGTCCGGAACTGCAATTTCGTCGGGAATTACGCGGTGCGCGGCGGGGCCGTGGCCAGTCGTCTGTCGACCGCGCGATTCGAACGTTGTCAGTTTTTCAATAACACCGGCAGCGAGGGCGGCGGCGGCGTTTACTCGACGCAGTCCGACGTCGAGCTCGCGCGCTGCACCTTTCGAACGAACCACGCGACGACCGGCATTGGCGGGGCAGTGTATTTCAACGAGGGCGGACAGCACGGACTCTACAACTGCACGCTCCAGAACAATGACGCGCGCGACGGCGGCGGCGCGGTCGCACTCTCGGCGCTCGGCACCGTCATGCTCACGACGATCGCGAACTGCGTGATCAGCGGAAATGAGTGCCTGACGGCGAGCGGCGGAGCGATTTTCGCTCACGGCGACGAGTCATTTGCGATCGTCAGTAACTGCAGCATCGTGGGCAACTCGGCTGTTTCGACGGGTGGCGCTTATGGTCATTCGCAGACCGCCATGTACATTCGGAACAGCGTTCTGTGGGGCAACGTGGACAGCAGCCCGGCGACGGGCACCGAGGCGGCCAATCTTGCAAAAACCGCGGGCGTCACGCTGACCGTGCATTATTCGAATGTGCAGGGTTGGACCAACACGCTGGGCAATACAAGCACTCACGGAATGTCGCCGTTGTTTGTCGATGCCGACGGGCCGGACAATGTATACGGTAGTGTCGATGATGACTTGCGCTTGCAGGCGGGGTCGCCAAACATTGATCGTGCGTCGAACAGCTACCTCGAGGCCGACTTGCTGGATCTCGATGGCGACAGTGACTGGATCGAGCAACTGCCGGTCGACCTTGATGAGAGCGTGCGGCGATTCGACGATCCGGGCAGTCTGAATCTCGGCATCGGCCCTTCGCCGATCGTGGACATCGGCGCGTATGAGTTCACGCCGCAATGCGATCTCGACGGCGATCTCGATCAGGACGGCGATGTCGATCTGACCGACCTCGCGACGCTGCTGGCGAATTTCGGCCTGGCGAGCGGCCAGACCCGCGCGACGGGCGACGTGACCGGCGACGGCGCGGTGAATTTGACGGATCTGTCGAGCCTACTGGCCAACTACGGATCGGCCTGCCCGTAAGGGTCGTGCGATCGGATTGAGAAGGGGAAACGCGACGCCGGGGCAGGGGAGCCTCCGGCGTCGCGGTTTTTTGGAGTTGGAGCGCTACAAAGTTACAACGGAACAACGGAGCGCATCCGAAGCAAAACTGTCGGCGCGCGGAGGTGCTATGGAGGTGGCGGGAGTCGAACCCGCCGGGCGCGCGGAACTTCCGTGCGCTTCGCCTGACTCGCTTGCGCGAGTCGCAGCTCAGTGCGGCTCACTCGTTGATCTTTGCAAGAGTGCGAGACGGCGAGCCCGCTCTTTCTCGAAGTGTTGCCGCACTTCGATCGCTTGCAGGACGCTTCATCCGAACCAAGGCGTTACGCCTGATTGCTGACGCATCGTCCTTTCGAGCGATGTGACGGATGTCGCGTGGCACCGCGCCTCTTGCGCAGCCTCGGGTTTTGATTCGCAGCCGGGGCCGAGGCGGCGGTCCGGTGCTACGCCAAAATGAACGCCGCTACTTTTTAGGATTGCGGAGTTCGTGTGCGTCGCGAGTTCGCTTTGGCGCGAAGTTGCGACGTTGCCGTGAGGGTGCCCCGCTTTTTTCTTGCACGCAGACGTTGCCGATTGGCATGCCGAGACCTCGCTTGCGCTTCGGGCTCGGATTCCGCTTGCATCGCTTCGCTCCGCGTGCGAATTGTACACCCTTCCTTGCGGTCGGGGCTCGGTTTTCGCGCGCTTTGCTCGCGTGCGGAGTCGGTGGCGGCTGAATGCTTGATGGAGTTGGGCTGCCTCGTGCGAGTGTTTCTTTGGAATCACGGGTTAGGAAACCCGTGATACAGAGACGGGTTGGAAACCCGTCCCACAGACAGGTTGGAAACCTGTCCCACAATAGCACTCGCCGGTCACGCACTGAGCTGGGTTGCCGGGCACCTCCGTGAATAGTGCCTAGTGTCTAGTGTCTAGTGTCTAGTGTCTAGTGCCTAGAAAGAGACACCGCTGGGTCACTGGGCGGTTCGAGACGTTTCGGGGGATGCGCGCACGCGCATCTCGCTCTACGTTTTTCAGACGCCGCGCGCGTCGACTCGCGCGGTGAGTACTCGGGGGAAGTATTTGCGCGCGGAATGGCGGGGGGCAAGCGGGAGTTTGCGCGCGGGTAGGAGGTGAACGGTGGGGAGCGGATTTGAGCGGAAAAGAGGAACCAGGGAACTGGAAGCAACGAAAGCAGCCGGGCACGGCCTTGTGCGACGGGTTTGGGTGGTGGCTTGGCGATCCGGCAAACCAAACACAATTCATGTCGAATTTTCGCCAGCGGTGTGCTACGCTGAAGACATCCTTCTCGGGGTTCTGCCGCGGCGACGTTCGGTTGCTTTGGTCGGTTCGCCCAACGCATGATTCGGGAGCTACACATGATGCGATTTCACGTCGTGGTTGGCATGGTCGCGTTCTACGCATCGCCGGGAGCGGTTCTGCTCGCCGTTGATGCTGTCGCACCGGTCGCCGTACTCGACGGGCACATCGTCGCGCAGCGCGAGTTGCAGGCGCAGTTCCCCGGCGTGCGATTCGACGAATCGAACAGCCAAATCCGCTCGATCTATGGCAAGCCGATGACTGCGGGCGACACTTCCGCTGAGGCCGCCGCCGCGTTTTGGAGAGACCACGCCGGCGCGTTCGGCGTCGAGTCGCTGGAGCTTGAGGAGTTGTCGGCGCACGAGTCCGGACGGCGGTTCGGCGTGTTCATGTATCGCCAGACCATCGACGGCATTGCGGTCGAACACAGCGTTGGCCGGGTGCTATACAACTACGACATCGGCCGCGTCGTCTACGTCGGCGGCACTTTCGCGCCGCGACCGCCAGCGGGATTCGCGCCTGACTTTCTGGCCGCGGAAGACGTGGTCGCCGCGATTGAGCCGCTCGAAGAGGCGCATGGCCTCGGCATCTGGAGCGAGCCGCAGCTTGTGATCTACGCCGGCACGCCGGATGAAATGGGTTTGGGAACCGATGACTTCGGTTCGCCAGTGCGAGCATACAAAATCACCGGCGAGAATGGCGTCAGCTATGAAACCGAGCACTATCGCCGCGTGACGCTGTTCGTCGACGCCGCGACGGGCGAAGTCGTCGGCGTGCGGAGCGAAGTACATCATGTGGACATTGCGGGCAGCGTGATGGGTTTTGCGACGCCGGGCACGCGGGCTGACGTGCCGACCAATCCGCCGGTACTGACGCCGCTGGCGAATTTGCGTGTCAATGCGACCGGCGGCTTGTTCGCGTTTTCCGAGCCTAACGGTGCGTTTTTGATCGCTAACGATGGCGAGACGCCGCTCACGGTTTCGACCAACATGAGCAGCGGTCGCTGGTTGAATGTGAATCCGCAGGCAGGCACCGAGCTTTCGATCTCGCTGAGCAACATCGTTCCGCCGGGGCCGGCGAATTTTGTGTTCAACCCGGCGCCGACCGAATTCGCGACGGCGCAGGTGAATGCGATCATTCATATCAATGCGATTCACAATCTGGTCACCGAACGCACGGCGTGGACCGGGCTTGATCAGGTATTGCCGGTGCATGTAAACGTGTCGGGTTCTTGCAACGCGCGCTTCACCGGCAACGTGATCGAGATGTTCCGCGCGGGCAGCGGCTGCGCGAATTCGTCGTTCACGTCGATCCTCGCCCACGAGTATGGACACTTCATCGTGCAGCGGCTCGGCTTGCAGCAGTTCGCGTTCGGCGAGGGGTTCAGCGATTCATGCTCGATCATGTTGTTTGATGATCCGGTGCTGGGGCGCGATTTCGGGCCGGGGCTGGAGCGCAATTATTCGCCCGGTTTGCCCGAGAATCCGTATCCGTGTCCGTCGACATGCGGCGGTGGATCGCATTGCTGCGGCATGACGCTCGCCGGGTTGTGGCGGGACGTGCGCGAGCAGACGGCGCTGCTGCATCCCGAACCCGACGCGCTGGAGATTTCGCGCCAGCTTTGGGTCGATTGGGGGCAGATCACCAATGGCGGCATCAGCTCGAACGCGGCTCACCCTGCGACGACGATCGAGATTTTGACTGCGGATGATGACGATGGCGACCTGTCGAACGGCACGCCGAACTATGCCGCAATCCGCGCGGCGAGCCTTGCGCATTCGATTCCGTGCCCGCTGGTGTTGCCGGTGAATTTCGAGTTTCCGGATGGCGTGCCGCTGACGGTCTCGCGAAACACGACGAACGTGTTGCGCGTAAACATTCAATCCGGGTCGCAGGCGATCAACCCTGAAACCGCGTTCATTTCGTATCGAGCCGCGGGCGGCAGCTTCGCGGACGTGCCGCTGATTGCAGACGGGCCGGGGCAGTATGTCGCGGTGTTGCCGACGATGACCTGCGGCGAGACGGCCGATTTTTATGTCGGCGTTCAAACGATGAGCGGCGATACGGTGACGATGCCACCCAGCGCACCGCTGCGCACGTTCGCGGTGGCGGCGTCATCGACCGCGGCGGACGTGCTGGTGGACGATTTCCAGGGAATCCTCGGCTGGACGACCGCATTCACCGCGCCGCGCGGACGCTGGAACCGCGGCAACCCCGACGCGACCATCGCTCAGCCGGAGGACGATCACTCGCCGACGCCGGGGACGTTTTGCTGGGTAACTTCGGGGCCGGCGGGTACCTCGCCGACAGCGAATGATGTCGATGCCGGCACCGTGACGCTGATCAGTCCTGTGATGAACTTCGCCGGCGCGACCGATGCGATGATCAGTTTCTGGCTCTGGTACTCGAACAACGCCGGCGCGGCCCCGAATGAGGACACCGTGCGCATCGAGATTTCGGGCGACGACACGAATTGGTTGCCGGTTACGACGGTCGGCCCGAGCGGCGTGGAGGTCGGCGGCGGTTGGTATCCGCACACGATTCGCGTCGGCTCGATTATGACGCCGACGGCGACGACGAAGCTGCGTGTAATCGTCGAAGATGTTGGCGGCGATTCGTTGGTCGAGGCGCTGTTCGACGACTTTCGCGCGGCCGCGGTCACGTGCGTGCCGCCCAATTGTGCAGCCGATCTGGATAGCGACGGCACGGTGGGTCTGACCGACCTGGCGACGCTGCTATCGAATTTCGGTGCGCCAAGCGGCGCGAGTGCAGCGCAGGGCGACATCGATGGCGATTCGTCGGTAGCCCTTGCCGACCTGGCGGTGCTGCTGACGGCGTTTGGCGTGGACTGCGAATAGCGCGTCGCGCGGTCAGCGCGACTTGCCGCCGTCCCAGATTTTTGCTTTTTCCGCTGTGCTCAGGTTCGCGTAGAGCACCATGTTTCGCATGACGCGCATCGCGTCAATGGTCGCGAATCCCGGACACTCCCACACCGGCGTGCCCAGCATTGAGACGCTCAGATCGAGCGGCGTGAACAGCACCGCGTAGCGCTCGCCCATTGCGATGCCGCGGATCGGCGGGAACTCGCGCCCGCGAAGTTGCCCGCGCACGGATCGGCGATACTCCACCTTGCTGAGCTTGCCGGCATCATCGAGCTTATCGCCTTGCAGGATCGGCGAGCGGTCGGGCAGCCGCGCGGGTTTCTCGGCGACGAGTTGCGAAATCTGATCCTCGAATGAGCCGAGAAAGTCGATCGATCCCATTGCCGGATCGGCAAGCAACGTGCCGCCGTCGGCCAGGAAGCGACGCAGGCCGGCGATCTCTTCCGGCGCGAGTTTGAATGAACGCGTGCCGGTGATGTGCGCGATCTTGAATTCGCTCAGTTCGGGTGCATCGAGCGCGACGCCGTCGGCGACCTCGACCCGCGTGTGGGCGTTGTTGTTCATGTATGCCGCGAAGCGTTGCCAGCCGTACGGCTCGATATCCCAGTCGCCGGCGTGTTTGATGCGGGCGATCCGAATCGTGCGCCTGATGTCGGCGGGTTCGAGTTCGGGTGTGATGTTGCTGAGCCGCGAACGCAGCGTCGTGCGATCGGTGGCATAGCCGTAGAGATTGCAGCCGAGCGAAAACGCGGTCGGCTTCTGCTTGCTTTGTCCGCGATGCCACGTCTCGGCCACGTCGCTCATCACCAGCAGCAGCACGGTCCGCACGCCGTTGTGCAATTCGAGCATTTCGGGCGGCTGATCGATCGGGAACTGCGCTTTGGGGCCGATCAGTGGGTGTTGGCGGTCGATGGCGCGCAGCGTGAGATCGGGGTAGGCCGCATTGCAAAACGCGCGAATCGTGTCAACAAATCGCGACTCGGGCCGATCGGCGATGGCCAGCAACATGCCGCCGCGACGGACATACTCGATGAGTTTCGCGCGGTGGTCGTCATCCAGTTCCCACGCGGCGTCGCCGGACAGATAGAGAATCGGCGACTCGAGCAGATCATCGACGGTGCCGGTTTCGAGCGAGATGCTCTGCCAGTTGAACAGCCTCTCGAATGTGCGCGAGGCGTGTCGCGCGATCGACGCCGCGTCGCGCAGGTGGCGATTCCAGTCTTCGCCATATTCGAGTTTGTTGATGAAAATCGGCGCGCGGCCGTGACAGAGGAACAGCGTGGCGAATGCGGTGTCGCGCTTGCCGTCGCCCCAACCGCCGTCGTCGCGCTGCGAAGCGACCAGTCGCGTGCCAATGGTCTGAAACCAATCCTGCGATTGGAAATATTTGCGACCGCTGGCCCGCCCCGCGCGTTCGACGCCGTAATGGTAGTAGTGCGTCCACTGCGATCCGCCGGTATTTTCGTATGTGAAATTGCGACCGAACCAGTCGAGCGCCCGATCGGCAGCGGTTGCGAGTTCGGCGGTTTGTTTGGCGTCGCCGCGCGTGGCGATCTGATCGAGCGCGATGAAGACGCTGGACAAGCCGGCGGCGGTCATGCTGCGGGTTGCGGCGGCGTTGTTCTGGTAGGACCAACCGCCGTCGCCGAGTTGTGATTTCACCCAGTATGCGGCGACGCGCGTCCAGTAGTCTCCGAGCGCGTCATTGCGCGCCCCGCCTTCGAGAGCGCTCCAGACGCCGAGCACGCCGAACTGGCTGTTGGAGTTGTCGAACCACTCGATGTTGTCGACGCGGCAATGGCGATAGCTGTACGCGCCGGCGTTGGGTCCGCTCGCCCGAGCCGCGGTAACCAGCCAGTCAAGATCAGACGCGAGCTGTTTTTTATGTTTTTCGACGTCGGCGAGCGAAAGAACTTGCGCGCGGAGGCTGTATACATAGGTGCTTTGCGACGGTTGCGCGACGAGCCAATCGAGGTCTTTGGCGATGGCGTCGTCGCGCGGGCTTTCGCCGGCGGTGAGCAGCGCGAGCAGCACCAGTGCGGAATCGCCGCCCCAGTGCACGTCGCCGCCGGTTTTTTCGGAGGCTTCCCAGTGGTTCCACGGCTGGCGCTGTTTCTTGAGAAACTCGACGGCTTTGACGACGGATGCGTCGACGACTTTTTCGGTCAGCCGATTGGGACGCGATTGTGCGCTGCAGACGGTTGACCCGAGCCAAGCGAAGAGCGTGGCGAGCAACAGCGCGATTGAGTGGCTGCGCTGCGGGACCGATCTCCGACCGGTCCACACGCGGGGAGCATCGGCCTCCGGCCGGTGCGCTTGGAATTCGCACC